>NZ_KE992775.1:0-20151 GCF_000466465.2 Clostridium sp. KLE 1755 | reverse complement strand
GTCGTCGGTTCGAGTCCGATCTGGGTCGTTTCTTTTTATCAGTGTAAAAAGAACGAAGGAAGAGGCATTGCCGGTTGGCGGTGCTTATCTTTTTTTAGAGTTTATTTGTATTATTGTATGTTATATATTCTGCGGGTATGGTGGAATAGGCAGACACAAGGGACTTAAAATCCCTCGGTAGCGATACCGTGCCGGTTCAAGTCCGGCTACCCGCATTTTTTATTTGAAAGGACTTTTTTCAGCTTGCGCTGGGAAGAGTCCTTTTTTATATTAAAGGAAAGTTCTTTTCTACAGGCAGAATTCCTATAATTGCATTTGAGATGGAAACCTTGTTTGAAGCAAGGGGGGTATGGAATAATGGATTCACGTAGAGCATTCAGGTATGAATAAAATGCAGCAAATAGAAAAATGGATTATTATTTTTTACCAACATATAAATTTAAGTGCGGAAATTCAGGTTCTAAAAGCATAAAGCTCTTATGGAGGGCTTACATATAAATATTTTTCATCTTAACTCTAAAAATATACCATTTTAATTTAGTATAAATTCATTTACAATAAATATTAATAGTATCCAAAAGAAAAATGGTAGGGGGTAACAGTGAAAGCAGAGCGCAGTATTAAGCAGAGAATGAAGAGTATTTTGGCCGTTATGGCAGTCGTATTGCTGTTACTCTGTTTTCTGATTAATGGAACTATCCAGGAGGTTCTGATTTCAAATGCCGGTGAACATACTAAAATAACAGCGCAGAAGCTGAAGAATCAACTGGACTACGTTTATGATAAAATGCAGACCTTCAGTATGAGCATTATTGGCGATGAGGATGTTATTCAGCTGATGGCCCTGCCTTTTTCGGAAAAAACCAGATATGTCAGTTCAATAGAAGAAATGATTGCGTATTATAAAATACTGGATCCCAGCATACTTGATGTGGCGTTGGTTAATGAAGATGTTCATTATTCAATGGTTTACGGATATGAAGAGCTGGATGCCATGCGGCTTCAGGCAGAAGATGAGCTGTTTGCCTGGATTGGTGTAAGAAGGTCTGATTTTGCAACAGCATTGCAGAAGCCGGCGATGCTGGTCTATGGGAGGAAGATAATAAGCGGTGGCAGAGATGTTGGAAGCGTGCTGATTTCCATCGATTCTTCCTATTTTCAGATGAATCAGGGCGATGAAATGAATTCCTACTATTTGCTGGCACAGAAGGATGGGGTTATTTTTCCGTTTAACTGTTCTGAGGAGATCTCAGAAGAAATATGGGAGTGCTGGAAAGCGCAGGAAGAGGAAAATGGCAGAGGCCTGAAATATGCAAAGGGCTCCCGCTACTACATACAATCTGCTTATTCACCGGAAATGGATTGTTATCAGCTCAGTGCCCTGGATGTCACGCAGACAAATCGGAATATGAAGACAATACAGCTGCTAATCTGGGGATGTGTCCTGTTGGCAGTATTTTTCCTGCTTTTCTTTTTCGGAGTGCTGAATAAGGATGTGGTTCAGCCATTAAATAATTTTTACAATATTATACGGCAGATCAGGACAAAGCGGCAGAGATGTCTGGAGGAGGAGCTGCAGTTGGGCGGATGCGCGGAGATTACGGAGATTGGAAAAGAGTTTACCGGTATGCTTTCCGATATCGCCCAGCTTAACAAACAGATTTTTGATACAGCAACAGATTTGTATGAGGTGAAGGTGCAGAAACAGCAGGCTGAGTTATCTTATCTGCGCAGCCAGATTGATCCGCATTTCCTTTATAATACCCTGGAGGTATTCCGGAAAGAGGCGCTGGAAAAGGATGCGCCGGAACTTGCGCAGATGGCGGTGGATATGGGAAATATTTTCCGTTACAGTACAAAAGGGGAGTCCATAGTCCCGCTTCGGGATGAGATATCCATTATTAAATCATACATTAGGATTCAGAAGAACAGATTTCAGGGGAAAATTGAGGTTTTTTATTTCCTGCCCGGAGAAACCCTGCAGATACCGGTTATGAAGATGCTTCTGCAGCCGGTAGTTGAAAATGCAATTTTTCATGGACTGGAGCCAAAAGACGGGAAAGGAAATCTGTATCTGGGAGCCAGGATTGAGAAGGGAACACTGATAATTACAGTTAAGGATGATGGTGTGGGAATCGATCCCCAGACCCTTCGGGAGCTGGAGGAAGCTTTGGAAAATGGTACAAATGCCGGAGGACATATTGGAATTATAAATACACATTCCAGAATTCGGCTTCAGTATGGGAAACAATATGGAATCAGGATAGAAAGCAGGGAAGGGGATGGTACAACGGTTATCATTTCCGTTCCGGTGGAGGAAAAATAAGCATGTATCAGGTATTGCTCGCCGATGACGAGCCGTCGGTAATCGCATCACTGCAGAAATCCATAGATTGGAATGGGCTGGGCCTGGAGCTTGCAGGCTGCGCTGGCAGCGGCAGGGAGGCCCTGGCGTTGTTTGAGCAAAAACGTATAGATATTGCCTTACTGGATATCCGTATGCCAGGTATGAGCGGGCTGGAACTTTGCGAAGAACTGCGCCGCAGAAATGAGAATATACAGCTGATTATAATCAGCGGTTATGCTGAATTTTCTTATGCGGAAAGAGCGATCCGTTATGGAGTTCTGGGATACTGTCTGAAGCCCCTGGAATATGAACAAATTACTAAGCTTCTGGTTAAGGCTGTTAAAAATCTGGAAAAAACGGCAGTACGTGTAACGGATGCGGACTTTCTGGATGCTTTGGAAAACAGGGATGAAGAAGCACTCCGGCGCATTATGGCATCCTTTGGAATGAATGATGCAAAATACTTCATTGCTGTTTCTGTAGGAGAGGGAAGGATTCCGGTACCGGTCAGTGAAGGCATGCTGGTGGAATTTGGCCGTGGTCAATGCGGGTATATTACCAGGGAAGCTTTGAAAATGCAAGCTTTTGAAGCATTTCTTTCGGTTCCTGGAAATCAGGGAATTGGTTATATACCGGAGGCCGTGGATATGGTACAGATTCCTTCGGCAGTTCAAAACTGTATCGCTCAGGCATATCATTTTTTTATTCAGCAGGACTGCAGGATATGCAGGGAAACAGAAGAACGAAGGGCGGCACGGTGGTTGGGAGAGGTACAGAGGAATGTGCAGGATAACAAATGGGATATTGTTTGTGAGCAGCTTTCGGATATTGAAGAGAATCATATTCCTGATTTTACGGTCCGTTCTGCGGTAAAGCTGTGCAATATTATTTTTACGGGAAATCTGTTTCAGGAAGAAGAGACGGATTATTATATTTATGGAATTCGGCAGCTGGTAGCGGAATACGGCACGATGAAAGAAATGCTGGGAAGGCTGAGAACTGCAATTCTGGCGGCCCGAACGCCTGAAATGGAGGAAAGTGCTTATTCCAATACTGCTTTTATGGGGCTTATGGTTTATATTAAGGAAAATTATAAGAAGGATATCTCCTTGTCCACTGCCGGGCAAGCGCTTCATATGAATCCGAATTATATCAGCCAGCTTTTCAAAAAGGAAGCAGGAATAACCTTTATCCACTATATTACACAGCTTAGGATGGAGGATGCAGTAAATCTGCTTTCCATGACGAATAAACCAGTTATCGATATTGCCATGGAGGTCGGATTTAATGATTATTTTTACTTTCTGAAAACCTTCAAAAAATTTACGGGGAAAACGCCATCCCAGTACAGAGAGGAATTATAATCGTATAATAAGGAAAGAGCCTGGGCCATTTCGCAAAAGGAACAGGCTTTTTTATATGTCTTTTTTTAATAACAGGCATTGTACCGGACGGTATAATCTGTAAAAATTCCATCTATTTACAGGCAAATTCTGTAAATAATCTATTGTTCCGGCTTTGGAACGCAGGCCGGTATGGATAATGGAAAATTTTTATAGGAAAATACTGTAACCATTCCATTTCCGATTTCCCTTAGAGAGTTTATATTGAAAAACGAAGGAGGGAACTACAGTGAAGAAAAATCAAGCAAACAGGATGGAGTGGAAAAAAATATCTAAAAAGATGCGTAATGACTGGCTGCTTTATCTTCTGATTGTCCCGGTCGTAGTCTGGTATCTGATATTCTGCTACCTGCCGATTGCAGGCGGACTGTCTTTATCAGTAAGAAATTTCCGGTTTGATGAAGGAATATGGACCAGTCCGTTTGTAGGGCTGCAGCATTTCCAGAAGATGTTCGCAGATCGGGATTTTATGCGGGCTACAGGAAATACCATAATTATCAGTCTGGGCAGAATTGCATTCCAGATGCCCTGCGCCATACTGGCAGCCATTTTCTTAAATGAAATCCGGAATGCAAAGCTGAAACGGACTTTTCAGACAGTTATAACATTTCCCCATTTTATTTCATGGGTAGTACTTGCAGGAATACTAAGCAACATATTTGGCTCCAGCGGTATTATCAATCAGGTGCTGACCATGCTTGGGATAGAAAATATATCACCGATAACGACTGCGGCAACATTCCGGCCGTTTATCTGGCTGTCAAATATCTGGAAGGAGGTTGGCTGGGATTCCATTATCTATCTGGCGGCGATTACTTCCATTGATCCGGGGCTGTATGAAGCGGCAGAGGTAGACGGGGCAGGCAGGCTGCAGAGAATATGGCATATTACGCTGCCGGGAATTAAGGGAACAATAGCGATTATGCTGATACTGGCAATCGGCCAGGTGGTGACGAACGGTTCGTTCGATCAGATATTTAACCTGTATTCATCTCCGGTTTACCAGGTGGGAGATACGCTGGATACCTATATTTTCAGAGAATCCTTTATTACAGGCGGACTGAACTATGGATATTCTACAGCAATCGGTATGTTTAAATCAGTTATCGGGGTGATTATGATAACAGTCAGCAATAAAATAGTGACCGTGATAGGTGAGAACGGATTATATTAGGAAGGTGAACAACGGATATGAAGAAGAAAAAATTGAAGAAATACAGAATTACACTGTATGATGTGATAGTTGTTGCCGTGTTCTCTGTTTTGGCTTTGCTGACGCTGTATCCCTTTTATAATGTATTGATAATGTCATTATCAAATACGCTCTCAGTGGCAAAGCATACACCCTATTTGCTGCCCTATGCTTTTGATTTAACCGGCTACAAAACAATTCTTCAGGATATGTATTTCCTGAAAGCGTTTATGGTATCCTTATTTGTTACTATTGTGGGAACTTCGGTAAATATGTTCCTGTCGGTGACAGGCGCTTATGTTTTATCCAAAAGGGACCTGATTGGCCGGAAATTCATCCTTACGATGATACTGTTTACCATGCTTTTCAGCGGCGGGCTTGTTCCGACCTATATGATAGTAAAAGGGCTTGGCCTCATTAACAGCATTTGGGTGCTGGTGCTTCCTACGGCAATCAGTACATATTACCTCATTATTATGAAAAATTATTTCCTGAATTTGCCGGCCGGCCTGCTGGAGGCGGCGAGACTGGATGGGGCAAATGAATGGAAAATCCTGTGGAATGTGGCGATTCCCATATCCAAGCCTTTTATTGCTACCTTTGCATTATTTTACTCTGTGGAAAGATGGAATGAGTGGTATAATGCACTGTTGTATATTAATGAAAAAAATCTGGCGCCCCTGCAGATTTACCTGCGGGAAATCCTGGTCAGCCTGAACACTCAGCTATCCACCCAGGCACAGCAGATGATCAGCAGTACGCAGAAGGTATCCACAACTGCCGTACAGATGGCAACTATTATAATCACAGCGGTACCTATTTTATGCGTATATCCATTTTTACAGAAATATTTTGTGAACGGAATCATGGTAGGCGGTTTAAAAGAATAAAAAGGTATCTGTCAGCCGGCCGGCACGGCCGTTGTGAAGGAAAGGAACAGTTAATCATAACCCATTTTATTGAAAGAAAAGGAGAGGAAAAATGAGAAAAGGTAAATTATGGAGGAAGGCGGCAGCAATAGTCATGAGCATGATGCTGGCTGCGACGCTGGCTGCATGCGGCAGCCAGTCCGATACGTCTGCCACAGTGCAGGAAAATGCAGGAACCGGAACTGAAGCGGAGGGTGCATCTGAGCCAGGAACAACAGAGGAACCTATTGAAATATCCATAGCAATCTGGAATGCAGATGAAGCATTTGCAGGAGATGAGGTATTAAGTCAGATTGAGGAGAAACTGAATATTAAGATCAAACCTATGAATGTAACCTGGGATGATTATATGCAGAAAATACAGCTGTGGGCTTCTTCAGGAAGTCTTCCGGATGTGTTTGCCGGAGATTTCAGGAATAACAGCACCTATTCACAATGGGCAAACCAGGGAGTAATTAAGGCGATTCCTGAAGACCTGAGCGCTTATCCGAACCTGGAGGCATATCTGCAGGGACAGGCGGCACAGGATGCCAAACTGGGCGGAACCCTGTACTGTATTCCCAGACAGACCTATCCTTCTCAGGAATGGACCTGCGTGGATCGTATTATCTGCTACCGCTGGGATTTGGCCCAGAAGGCGGGAATCACCAAGGAACCGGAAAACTGGCAGGAATTCCAGGATATGATGAAAGCAATTATTGCTGCGGATCCGGACGGAACCGGCGTGGGCGGTCTGACTGCTTCCGATAAAAACCTGGTGGGTGGTATTGTAATGCCCTATGCTTCCCCGATTGTGGAGGAAAACGGCGCAGCCTTCAAATGGGTGGAAACAGAGGACGGGACCTTTAAGCCCGCTTATTTTACGGAGGATGTGGTTGCAGGCTTCCAGCTTGCCAGGGATATGTATGAATCAGGCGTAATAGAAAAGGATATCGCGCTTACAGCAAACCAGTCTTCCGAGGAGAAATTCCTGCAGGGAAAAAGCGCAGCCATTGTAATTGCCGGAGGCTTTGGTAGCAGATACAGCAACACGGCAAGATATTGGAAGGATGTGCATGGTACGGAGTATTTGGATGATGTAAAGGCCCTGAACCTGATGCCCGATAAAAACGGGAAGAAATCCTATCCCATGTGGGGATATGCATGGAGTGAATCCTTTATTAATGCCAGTGTCTCCGATGAAAAACTGGACAAAATACTTCAGCTGTACGATTATCTTTTGTCTGACGAAGGAGCTTTACTGTCCACCTATGGTCCGGAAGGCGAACTGTATGATATGAAGGATGGGAAGGTAACGCTTCATAATCCGGATGCCATGGTTAAGGATACCTATCCGTCCACGGATGCCCTTGCAGTATTGGCAAGATGGAATCCTTCCTCCTATGACAGCAGATTTGTTGCCACAAGCCCCGAGGAATACTCAGCAGTGGACAGAAGTCTGGTGGAACAGGCGAAGGAAGTGAAAATTCCGGAATATAACCAGAGATGCACACAGCTGGTAATGGAACTGGGAATTGACTTCGGCATTAGTTTTAATGATGATTTCCTGAATATCATGACAGGTACCGAACCGGTGGAAGAAATGTGGGCTGAAATTGTGAAAGGCTATGAAGCGAATGGCCTTGAAGATATGATACAGCAGGTAAATGATGCGCTTGCGGCTGAACAGTAGAGCATAAAATAAAAATCAGGACCGGGAGTCCCTGCAGGCATTGCGGGGATTCCTGTTTTCTTTAGTAAGAAAAGGATACCATTTCGTAAAATACCGGGATAGAAGATCCTTTTTTCCAATGTTAGTATAGGGGAAAGAAAACTCAAAACAGCGGGAAGGAGGAATCCGTCGGACTACGGCGGAGAAAAGTGTATGAATTTGGGGAAAGAGGGATTTCAACATTTGCTGCAGCCTGTAGATAGGGACAAGGCAGTCTTTAAAGAGGAGGGGTATAGAGTATGGTGTGGAACAGTAGTAAAAGGAAGGAATGGGAAATATTATCTGTTTTATTCCAGATGGCCCCAGGCATTAGGGCGTGATGCGTGGGTTACGCATTCCGAGGTGGCCTATGCAATATCAGACTCCCCTTATGGAGGATTTGTTCCCTGCGGGATTGCGCTGTCCGCAGGCAGTAAAGGCGCATGGGATGCGGGCGCAATACATAATCCGACAATAATTGAATACGATGGCAGATATTATTTATATTATATGGGGAACTATGGAAATGGAGAATACTGGGATCACCGGAATCATCAAAGAATAGGGGTGGCAGTAGCGGAGAATCCGGAAGGCCCCTGGACAAGGTTTGGCAGGCCGGTTCTGGATGTGACAAAGGGCTCTTTTGATCATCTGGTAACGAGCAATCCAACAGTAACCAGGGGTGGCGACGGAAGGTTTTATATGATGTATAAGGCGGTATCCGACGGACCGCTTCCCAAGGGAGGGGCAGTGATATGCGGCATTGCAATTGCAGAGCATCCTGAGGGGCCATTTGTAAAACAGCCTCAGCCTGTTATGGTTAATCCTGAAAATGAGTGGTCAGTGGAGGATCCATTTTTATGGTATCAGAAGGATAGATTTTATGCCCTGGTAAAAGATTTTCAAGGATATTTTACCGGGCATGAAGATGGAAGTGTTGCGCTGTTCGAGTCTGAAAATGGTGTGAACTGGAATCCGGCGGAACACCCCCTGGCCTTTGATAAGACCATAACATGGATTGGAAAAGGCAAAACAAAAATGCAGTCTCTGGAGCGTCCCCAGCTTCTGCTTGAAGATGGAAGGCCGGTGGTTTTGTATTGTGCCGCGGAGGAAAGCCCGGAGGCAGAGACTTCATTCAATGTGGCGATCCCTTTGCGAAGTGAGGGATAAAAAAACATACCGGATAATAAAAAAAGTTACCGGCTCCATCCGCAGAAAAAAGCAGCAGCTTTGAAATCATAAAATAGTGGAGGAAATAGCATAAGCTGTTGGATTGTGACCTCCCTGTCCTGTTCTTATAATAAAAATATAAGAAAACAGAAGAAACAAGGGGAGGGAAAACAGAAAAGTGAAGGGGAAAAAGCATCATGTAAAACGGTATTTCTGGCTGTATCTGTTCCTGCTTCCGGCATTGGTATACTTTGGTGTATTTCATTACGGGCCTATGTATGGTGTGCTCATGGCGTTTCAGGATTTTAATCCGGTACAGGGTATTGGCGGCAGCAGGTTTATCGGGCTGGATAATTTCAGAGTGCTGTTCCAGTCAGAGAGCTTTATCAGGGTATTCCGTAATTCTCTATGGATCAGTGTATTACGGCTGGTATGGGGGTTCCCGGTTCCGATTGCCATAGCAATTATGCTAAGTGAGATAAGGACAAAACGATTTGCCAAAACATCCCAGACAGTAATGTATATGCCGCATTTTATATCCTGGGTAGTTCTTTCAGGAATATTGATAAACCTTTTATCTACTTCCAACGGCGCAGTGAATGAGGTGATTAAATTTTTCGGAGGGGAACCCATTCAATTTCTGCAGAGTGAGAAATTTTTCAGAAGCGTTATCGTAATCAGCGATATTTGGAAGGAAGCCGGCTGGGGAGCTATTGTATACATAGCGGCAATTTCCGGAATCGACAGGGAAATGTTTGAAGCGGCCAGAGTGGATGGCGTTAAGATGATGCAGAAGATTTGGTATATTACACTTCCGTCCATTGCTCCGACCATAACGGTTCTTTTTATCCTCAGGCTGGGATCCATCCTGAAGAATGGATTTGAACAGATATTTATGCTGTACAGCCCGGTGGTATATGATGTGGCGGATGTTTTTGAGACTTACACATACCGGATAGGTATGCAGGAAGGTAAATACGGTTTTGCGTCTGCTGTCGGTTTATTCCAGTCGGTAGTAGGACTGATTCTGGTACTGGTGACAAATAAAATTTCCAGGAAAGTAGGTGATGGCGGGCTATGGTAAAGATGATTGGGAAAAAAGAAAGCGGACGGACGGCCAGATGTATTTTCTTTGTTATTGTATTTCTTTTTGATTTGGCAGTGCTTTATCCGATTCTGAATGTCCTTGCGGTTTCATTTTCATCCTATGCGGAATATTCGGCCAATCCCATGATGGTAATTCCCAGGAGGCTGAACCTGCATTCTTATATGAAAGTGTTCCAAAATAAAAGTATCTGGACCGGATACGCCAACACCCTTTGGATTACATTTGCAGGGACGGTCCTGGGGGTGGCTGTGACTGTGCTGGCAGCCTATTCTCTGTCTAAAAAGAAGCTGAAAGGGAAAAATGTGGTGATGCCGGTAATCTTGTTTACCATGTTTTTCAGCGGAGGCATGATCCCCAGCTATTTCCTGATGAGAGGGCTGCATCTTCTGGATACCAGAACTGCGTTGATTCTACCGGGCTGTATCTCGGCTTATAATCTCATACTTGTTAAAAATTTTTTTGAGAGTCTTCCTGAAAGCCTGATGGAAGCGGCAGAAATCGATGGGGCCAGTGAGCCGCAGATTCTCGGCAGGGTAGTAGTGCCGCTGTCAAAGCCTATCATATCCGTCATTGTTCTGTTCACTGCGGTAGGCTACTGGAACAGCTACTTTAATGCGATATTATATACCAAATCTCAGAGCAAATGGACGCTGCAGCTTGTTCTCAGGGAAATTATTATGGCGGCCAATACTATGGCCAATGCAACAGGGGGTAACCTGGCGGAACAAAATGCGGAAGCGGTTCCCGCCGTAATGCTGCAGTATGCATCCATTGTTGTGGCAATGGTGCCGATCTTATGTGTTTATCCGTTCATACAGAAATATTTCCAGGAAGGTATTATGATGGGAGCGGTGAAAGGATAGCAAACAATAAAATTCAAGGAGGGTAGCTATGAAAAGAAAGAATGTAAGTAAGGCAATTGCAATGGCGGCAGCGGCGGTTATGTTGTTCACAGGCTGCGGCGGCAGTAATGCGGCAGACGCGCCGGTATCCGGGACAACGGATACCAGGCAGGCAGCCCAGGCCGGCGGAGGGGAAAGCTCGGAGGCGGCGGAAAGCGATTCGGCAGTAGCTTCCGAGGAGGCAGCAGAAAGGGGGGAACCGACTGAAATCAGGATATTCTATAGTTATGATCCCAATACGGAAACGGAAGCTTCCAAATTTCTTGTGAAGGAAATGGAAAAGGCGCTGAATATTAAGCTGATCAGGGATGAGATTCCCAAATCCGCCTATAGTGAAAAATTACAGCTGGCCCTGGCCGATGGAGATTACCCGGATGTATTTGTATTTGACAGCCATGAGGATGCAGCCTTGATTTCGGCTGTGGATAACGGTCTGATTATACCGGTGAATCAGTATGTGGAAAATATGGAAAATATCCAGAAATATACGTACCCGCAGGCATTTGAGGCAGCCAAGATTAAGAACGATGAGAATATTTATCTGATTCCCAGAACTACTGTGGCGAGGGCGGATGGTTTTGCAGTACGCAGTGACTGGATGGAAAAGGCAGGAATTGATATAACTTCTGATAATTATTCCATGACACCGGACGAATTTCTTGATATGCTGGAAAAATTTACGACGCAGGATCCGGATGGGGATGGGAAGGATAATACGTATGGACTGCAGTATAGTGCTTCAAACGGAATGATGGATGTTTTTTATGGAGGGGCATTTGATTGTCTTGGATGGCAGAAAAGCGATGGCGAATTCAGCTTTATGGATCCCCAGTATGAAATCGGTAATGAAAATTACAGGGAAGCCTTGGAATACAGCCAGAAGGTATATCAATATGCACATCCTGACAGTGTGATATCCACAGAGGTAGGTATTAATGAGGTAGGAGTGTCAAGTTCTTTTGCGGGCCATGTATCCATTCGGGAAAGAAAGGTGCAGGAGCTGGTTCCGGAAGCAGAACTGACGTATGTATCAGGGATTTCCAATAAGGATGGAGCAATACAAAGTGGAACCAGCGTTCCGGGAATTTGGGGAGGACTGGCAATAACAACAGCATGTGAACATCCGGAAAAGGTTGCTGAGTTAGTAAACTGGCTGCTGAGTGATCAGGCATGGGAATATTCTTTATATGGTGAGCCTGGTGTTTCCTATAATAAAAATGCTGACGGCACCATTGAAATTGTAGAAGAGATATATAGAAAGAATAAGGAAATGAATGCCGATTGGGCAAATGCTATTGCAAGAAGAAAAGAATCTGTAGACTTTTTCCTGGATCTTTCGCTGCCGGAGGAAGAACTGGCAGAAGTGAGAGACTGGCTGAATGTGGCTGTTGACGGCGTTGTAATGTCCCTGAATAATGGGAAAAAACCGGAATGCGCTTCAGATACCATGTTTATTGAGGCAGATAATAAACTGAAAGAGGTAAGAACCAAGATTATCATGGGAGCCGCGGATATTTCAGAATACGATAAGGCATTGGCTGAATGGTATGAAAAGGGCGGAAGGGAATATGTGGAAGAAATGAATACAATTATTGAAAGCATGCAGTAAGGTATGCTTTCGCAAAGGCACTCAGTTTGTTGAGTGCTTTTGCGCGTTGATAAATAAAATGCTTCTTCTGCAGTATATCATTGATGTAAAACAGGCAGGTAAAAAGTTTCATGGTTCAGGGCAGAAGGTCCGGATGTACGGCATTGAAACGGAAATGGGGGAAAGATGGGATATAGACTGGCGATAGCGGATGATGAAAAGCTGATAAGGGAGAGCCTGGCACAGTTTATTGACTGGAAGGAACTTGGATTTGAAATAGTGCTTCTGGCAGAAGACGGCATTCCTGTTATTGAGGCACTCAGACAGGAAAAGCTGGATGCTGTATTATGTGATATCCAGATGCAGGAGAAAACAGGTTTGGATGTTGCGGAGTTCATTTACCGGAACAGTCTGGATTGTATTATTGTCCTGCTAAGCGGATATGAAGAGTTTGAGTATGCCAGGCAGGCTATCAGCTTTAATGTAACAGAATATCTACTTAAGCCAATTAATCTCTCCGGAATCAGGGAAACCTTTACACGGATAAAGACAGAACTGGATACGCGCGGGGCAGAAAGGGAAAAACAAAGACAGCTGCTGCAGAATGCGGGTTCTTTTTGGCATATCATCATTGAAAGAATGCTGGAACGAGGCCGGCTTGGGATTATTACAGATGGGAAGGGCTGCAGGGACTTCCTTCGGAGTTACCATATTGAAGAAACGGTTCTGTCACATACCGCTTATATAATACAGCTGCAGTTAGAGGGGCTGGAAGAATACAGTGGTCTGGAACAGAATATCATCACTAATATATTGGAGCTTCTGGAGGAAGGTAATCAGCTTGAAGGAAGCTTTATTCTGTTTGGTGAGGATGAGAAGCAATACCGGGTGCTGATTCTTAGAAATCAGCCGTTTGAGAAAGAACATGAAGAGAAATATCTTCGGGAAGTGGCGGAGGCGATTAAGGATATATGCAGAATCAAGGCGGAACTCCGCTTCCTGTTAAAAAATATAACTCTGGAAGAGGCGGCAGTAAAAATGAAGGAATGTTTTCCTTTGTTTGAACAGGTGCAGAAAACGGAGAACAACGGGGAAGGTTATCTGAATACGATTGCGAGACAGTATCTTTTAATCCTTAATATGTGCTCCGATTACAGAGAAATCGAAGAAAATATTGGCAGGATATATGATTTGAGGAACAAAAATCTGCAAAGCAGGGAAAATATAAGTGAAATTTTCCGGCGTATGAGGGCCATGCTGAAAGAGCAGCATCCGGAAAAGATGGAAACATTTCCGGCAGAATGGGGAGCGGGAGAAAATCCAGAAACTTTTTTCAGAAATACAATGGAATTTTTCTACAGATATCTGCATGAAGATGGTGATTATCTGTCTTTGCCGGACAGTATTAAAAAGCTGGTCGGAGATCATATCGGGGAAAGCATTTCTCTTACTGCAGCGGCGAGCCATGTTTTTTTAAGCCCTAACTATTTCAGCAGGCTGTTTAAAGAGCAGACCGGTGAAAATTACAGCGAGTATTGTATCCGCATCAAAATGGAACGGGCGGCGGAACTGCTATGTAATCCCAGAAAAAAAATTTATGAAATCAGCGAAGAGCTGGGATATAAGAATATCAAGTATTTTTATAAACTTTTTAAGAGAAATTATAACTGCACTCCTACGGAATACAGGGAAAGCTGTTGGCAAAAAAGCGCGCAGAAAAAGGACTGAGGAGGTATCTTTTGAAAAAATGGTCGCCCTTTTCATATATCCGAAACTATAAATTTAACAGCCTTTTTTTAAAAAATTTTATCTTAATAGATCTTGTGGTGTTTCTTCCCCTGATCCTGATGTGTGCTGCGGTCTATCTGTATTTTCAGGAGACCTATTTAAGAGAAATTGAAGCATCCTCACAAAATACGCTTTATCGGATTCAGGAAACAGCGGATACGGTTATGGATAATATCAGGCTTATGGGTATCAATCTGTGTCAGGAGGAAGGGCTGTTGGAGTTCCTGGATTATACCGGAGATGTGAAGTCTGATTATGAGGGAGCACAGCAGCTTGTAAAGCTTCGCAGGCTTTTGGCTAAAAATACAAATGAGTACGTACATTCCGTTTATGTATATTCGGAGGCCAATGGGTATGTGATCACAGGAACGGATTCAGAACGGGTCCAAACTATGAGCGACAGCTCCTGGATAGAGCACTATGAAAGAAATAAAATCCAACAGGGAAGCACGGTCTGGCCGAGGATGAGGCTGCAGAGAAAGGATGGAAACAAATATCCATGTATTTCCGTCGCATTTTATCTGCCCTATCAGCAGAATAAAGGAAAGAAAGGGGCGCTGATTCTGAATATGAACAACAGCTGGCTGGATAAGCTGATGGATATAAGTGACAGGAAATTATCGGATTTTTACGTTGTGGATCAGGAGGGCATTGTTGTATATAATCATGATCCGGAAAAACTGAATCATTATATTACGGAGTATCTTGAATGTTCCGGGGAGGAATTTATACGGGAAGAAGGATACATGGTAAATGGCAGGCCGTCTGCAAATGGGAAATGGAATTATCTGTATATTACGGATTTACAGCAGTATTATGAGCGTCTTAATCGGTTAAAAGGAATGATTTCTCTTGTTGGCCTTCTTCTTTTTATGGTATCCGTTGCAGTTTCATTTCTGATCTCCGTAAGGGTATTCCTTCCCGTAGAAAGGATTCTTCAGTTGTTGGAGGATCCGAAGGCTTTCTATGACACAAGCCGGATGGAAAAGGAGCATAAGGACAGCAGGAATGAACTGAAATATATTACGAGTTCTTTTTTGGAATCGTACAGTAAACAGGAGCAGAACAGGAAAGAATTAACAAAATACGTAACTTCTTTAAAGGAGGCGCAGATTGCCCTGCTGCAGGCGCAGATCAATCCCCACTTTCTCTTCAATACACTGCAGAGCATTAATTTTATGGCAATCGCCGTTACCGGGACGGACAACGATCTTTGCGCTGCAATCGGGATGTTATCCACGATGATGCGTTACATGATGGAAGTGGATTATAACATGGTGACGCTTGAAAAAGAAATTGAGTACAGCAAAGCATATATCGGTTTGGAGCAACTCCGATACGGAGACAGTCTGCAGGTAAAGTGGGATATAGAACCGCAGCTGATGGAGTGCAGGACGGTAAAGGTAACGCTGCAGCCGATTTTAGAGAACTGCATCAGGCACGGGTTTAAAAATATGAAATGCGGCGGCAATATTGAGGTAAAAGGAAAACTGGAGAATGAAAAAATTCTTATCTTGGTCAGAGACGACGGTGTCAGTCAGGATGAGGAATGGATTTCTTCCATGAATCGGGAGCTGGAAGAATTCCAGCCTGTTATCAGCAGACATATCGGAATACGTAATGTTAATCAGCGGATTCGAATGCTGTTCGGAAATGAATATGGATTACATATTCTGAAGGTACAGACAGGCTTTACCGTAGTAATCTGGCTGCCTGTCCTGAGGGAAGAGGTATAAATTCATAAATAAGTATACCAAATGGATTGATTATGCGGATAGTATTCTTCCCGGGCTTCATTATAATCAGGGTATGAGCAATGTGGCGTTGCATAAAGGGAGGGAATTATGAAGCAGGGACAACAGGTTACGGGATTTGAAACTGTGGAGCATGAGGCGGATTTATGTATTGTAGGAGGCGGACTTGCGGGCTTTGCGGCGGCATTGGCAGCGGCACGCAGGGGGATACGGGTGTTCCTTATGCATGACCGGCCGGTATTGGGGGGCAACGCATCCAGCGAGATACGTATGTGCATCCGGGGAGCGCAGAAACGCAATGAACAGGAAACGGGGATTGTGGAGGAACTGGCGTTAACGAATATCTATTATAATCCACAGGTGAATTTTTCCGTATGGGACAGTATCTGGTTTGGCATGGTTCAGGCAGAGAAAAACATTACACTGGCATTGAACTGCTCCTGCATGGATGCAGAAATGGATGGAGATCATATTGTGTCGGTTACCGGCTGGCAGACAACGACTCAAACCTGGCAGAAGGTGCGTTCCGGTCTGTTTGCCGACTGCTCCGGGGACAGCGTTTTGGCTCCGCTGACAGGCGCCAAATGGCGAATGGGAAGAGAGGGAAGGGAGGAATTCGGTGAATCAATTGCCCCGGTAAAAAGCGACAGCCATACCATGGGGCTTACCTGCCTTATGCAGATCAGGGAAACAGACCGGCCGGTTATCTTCCGCAGGCCGGAGTGGGCGAACTGCTACACAAAAGAAGATTTTCAGGGACGTATGGATCTTTCCGGGCCGGAGAAGTGGAGGGACAGCAATTTCTGGTGGATGGAAATCGGCGGGACGGCAGATGCCATAAAAGACACGGAAACGCTAAGGGATGAACTGATTAAAATCGCATATGGAGTATGGGATTTTATTAAAAACAGCCATGAGGTTAAGGCTGATAACTGGGATTTGGAGTGGATGGGTTTTCTGCCTGGGAAGCGGGAAAGCCGCAGGTATGTGGGAGATTATATTTTAAAACAGAGTGATTTAAGTACAGCAGCGCCTTTCGGTGATGTGGTGGGCTACGGCGGCTGGAGCATGGATGATCACAATCCAAAGGGGTTTGAGACAAAAGAGCCGCCTACCATTTATCATCCGGTGAAGTCCCCTTACGGGATTCCCTTCAGGTGCCTGTATTCCGTTAATATCCAGAACCTGATGTTTGCCGGAAGAAATATCAGCGCCACCCATACTGCGATGGCATCCACCAGGGTAATGGCAACCTGCGGGGTTCTGGGGCAGGCAGTAGGGACGGCAGCTGCACTGGCAGTGAAGGAAAAGCTTACACCCCGCCAGGTGTACAGTCAGAGGATAACCTTGCTTCAACGGCAGCTGATGGAGGATGACTGCTATCTTCCCGGGCTTCTTTTGACAAAAAGCAAATTTATGGATACGGTTACGATCACAAGCGAAGACGGGAATACGGAATATCTGACAGATGGCTGTGAGAGAACGACTGATGGAGAGGAACATTTATGGAAAGCGCCTCTGGGAACAGAAATTACGGCGGTTCTGGACGAAGAAAAAAAGGTGGAGGCGGTTACTCTTATTTTCGACAGCGATATCAACCGGGATACCTGGGGGAAGGAACTGAATGCATACAGAAGATATCCGATGAAATGCCACGTTTATCTGGAGCAGCAGCCGGTGGTTATGCCGGAAACCTTGATTAAGGCATATGAAATCTGGATTCTGGAGGAGGGAAGCTGGCAGCTTTTAAAGAAAGAGAAGGAAAATTACAGAAGACTTGTAAAGATACCTGTGGGAAGAAGGATAAAAGCGGTAAAAGTGGTTCCGCAGGCTTCCTGGGGAGCTGCGGAAGCCAGGATATATCGGCTGGATTTAGCAGGAACGGATAAAAATTAAGAAGTATAAAGCAGGGTGTGGAAATTATGCGGAAAAAGAAAAAAAATTCAAAGCAGTTCCTTCATCAAATAGTAATAGTGTTTACATTTACGGTCACTATTCTGTTGATCGCTTTTTCTTCGGGGATAACTTATCAAATCGAGAAAAGCTATAGGGAAAGCGAAAACGCAAACAATGAAAATATTCTTCTTCAGATTAAATATAACCTTGACTATATGCAGAATATTATCCGGGATATGGCGCAGGGGTATTTGTTTGATGACACTGTTGTTTCCTTGATGTATCTGCCGAAAGAAATCGATGTGTTTGAGTTGATACAGAAAATGCAGCGTATTGATACCTTTGTAAAATACAGCCAGTACATTTATTCTATTTCTATTTATAATAATAAACTTGGAACTGTATATTCCACCAGCCCGTCTCTGTACACCGATGAATTCGGTATCCTGGACTATATGCAAAGCCAGGAGAAGGTGCCCCGGAACCGGCTGGTGCCGATGGTTTCACAAATCACGGGGGAACGGGTTTTTTCTTTTTTTACTTATGAATCCATAGATGACGCGGGAATGCCGGATGGTGCAATAGCCATACATATCAAAGCGGACTGGCTTTTGAGCAATATCAGTGTATTTAATGAAGTGAGAGGGCAAAAGACAGACAGTATTGTTATTTTGGGCCAGAAAGGTGAGATAATTGCCGGGGAACTGGGAAACGCAGAATTTTTGCCCGTTATCCAGAATGAATTTGGTTCTATGGAAGATAACGGAGAGCAGGGGAAGGCGCCGGGAACGCAATACCGCATGACGCAGAGAAGGGTGGGAGCCGGACAATACATGATCTCCTGTATCCCTTTGTCCCAAAATGACTGGATGATGGTCCGTATACAGAATTGTTCGGATTTCTATGATTCCGTAAATCAGCTGAAAAAAACAATTTTTCTGTCTACGGCTGTTTTTGTGTTCCTTTCCGTACTTTTAACTATTCGGATTTGCCAGAAATTGTATGCGCCGGTAGGGGAGCTTGTAAAGGATATTGTGAAGGACTTTCCGGCGGAGGCCATAAAAGAGGAAAAGAATGAGCTTCGTATTCTGATGAATATTTATCAGGATTCAAGAGAACGTCTGAGCAGATTCCGGGATGAGGCCCAGAACAATCAGAATATTATAAGCGCCAGTTACCTGAGAAATGTGTTCGCAGATAGTAAAGCAGTCACTGCCGGGGAATGGGACTACATAGCAAAAGATAGTAAGCTGCAGGCCAGTCTGGATGAAGAGCTGATTCTGTGCCTGTTTTCAATTAATAATTACCAGAGATTTTGTTTGGATTACAGCAGCGGTGACCAAAAGCTGTATAAGTTTGCCGCATCTAATATGATTCATGAATTGCTGGAAGGACACTTCAGGAATATGGTACTTGATTTACGCAGGGATCAGCTGCTGGCGGTATTGAATACTGAAAATAAGGAAAATGCAGAAGAACTTGCGGCGGAGGCCCTGGTATGTTTCCAGCAGAATATGTGCAAATACTTCGGAGAGCTGTTTACAATAATTATAAGCGGAAGAGTCAAAAATAAATATGAGATTTCCGAGGCATATAACTGTCTGGAAAGGGATAGCGAATATCGGTATGTTTTCGGCAGCGGAGCTGTTATAACTGCGCCAATGCTGCAGCGCAGAAAGAACAATGAAAAAAGTATTTTCCATATAGGAAAAGAAATGGCGAAAGAAATCGGAGAAGTGATAAAGCTGGGCAACACAGATGAGGTTTTAAAAATGCTTGACGGGCTTTATCAGGACATTGTCGGGCAGGAGCTTGCCGGTATTAAACCTGCTATAGCGGAATTGATGAATCTGATTTTCAGTGTGTCGGATGAACTGGAGGCATCACGGAATATACCGCTGCTGGAGGACAGAAAACGGGCGCAGCAGGAAATCTGGCAGAGTGAAACTTCGGAGGAGGCTTATGAAATCATTAAAAGGTATCTGATAGAGCTATTGGGAAATATGGATTTGGAACTCAGCGAGAAGTACAATACAATTATGGAACGTATAAAAAAGATAGCGGAAGAAAGCTACTCCGACAGCAGCCTGTGTCTGCAGTCTATTGCGGACGAGATTGGTTTGAATGCTGCATACATAGGGAGGATTTTTAAAAAGGGCGCTGGGGTCAGTGTAAACGAATATCTGAATTTGACAAGAATGTATAAAGCGGCCGAATGGTTTGAAAAATCGGACTTAAGTGTGAATGAGGTTATGGAGAAAGTGGGGATAGAGAATCAAAGTTATTTTTATAAATTATTTAAAAAGCAGTTCGGGACAACGCCTAAAAATTATGCTTTTACAAGAAGAAACAGTTAATTAGTGCCTGCTGATTAAGCCAGTTTT
>NZ_KE992774.1:379-12185 GCF_000466465.2 Clostridium sp. KLE 1755 | reverse complement strand
AATCAGAGAAATTTTCTCCTACTCGATTATGGAATTTATAAAAAAAGGTCAGGATCCTTAAATAAAAGGTCAGGAAACAGAAGGAAATAACAGTACAAAATCAATATAATGTATTTATATCCCGCCGGATACCGCCTGCTGCTCAGGACGTCGGGAAAGGCGGAAATGCAGGAACCGGAAAACTGGTTAAAAGGAGGAGCTATGATTAAAGTAATCGACAACAAAATATACCGCAGACAGGACAAGGAGCTTCTTGTCATAGAGCCGTGGGGGCCGGACAGTCTCCGTGTGCGCGCCACGCAGAACCATACCTTTAATAAGGACGAAGAAACCTCAGCCCTTCTTCCGGCGCTGGCCTCGGCGCCGGAAATTACAACGGACGGGAAAAGCGCCGTCATCACCAACGGTAAAATCCGCTGTGAGCTGATGGTGACGGGCAAGCTGAAGTTTTTCAACCAGAAGGGTGAGCTGCTTCTGGAGGAATATGACAGGAACCGTTTCCGTGAAAATGTGGAAGGGGAATTCAACAGCGCGCTGGAAATCAGCCCCCGTACCTTCACACCCATTATGGGAACGGAAAACTTTAAATTAGCCGTTCGCTTTGAGCCGAATGACGGAGAGAAAATATACGGTATGGGCCAGTATCAGCAGCCGTATATGGATATGAAGGGCTGTGTGGTTGAGCTTGCCCACAGGAATTCCCAGGCCAGCGTTCCCTTTGCCCTTTCCAATAAAGGCTACGGCCTGCTCTGGAACAATCCTGCCATCGGAAGCGTGACCTTCGGAAAGAACCTGACGGAATGGACGGCGCTTTCCACAAGACAGATGGATTACTGGATTACAGCCGGGGATACGCCGGCCGAAATAGAAGAAGCCTATGCGGATGCCACGGGCAAGGTGCCCATGATGCCGGATTACGGCTGCGGCTTCTGGCAGTGCAAGCTGCGTTATCAGACGCAGGAGGAGCTGCTGGAGGTGGCAAGGGAATATAAGAGAAGAGGGCTGCCAATCTCTGTCATTGTGGCCGATTATTTCCACTGGCCTCATCAGGGGGACTGGAAATTCGACAAGGATTACTGGCCGGATCTGAAGGCTATGGTGGACGAGCTGGAAGGCATGGGCATCAAGCTGATGGTTTCCATCTGGCCCACGGTGGAGGAAGGCAGCGAGAACTTTAAGGAAATGGAGGAGCTGGGCTATCTGAGCCGGAATGACTACGGAAAAAGGATGCACCAGCTGGGCAATGCGGCCATCATGGATCCCACCAATCCGGATGCCAGAAAATATGTGTGGAGCAAGATTAAAAAGAATTATTATGACGACGGCGTACGCATTTTCTGGCTGGATGAGGCGGAACCGGAATTCACCAACTATGAATACGGCAACCATCGTTTTTACCTGGGCTCAGATCTGGAAATCGGCAATATTTTCCCCAGGGAATACGCGAGAATGGCCTATGAAGGCATGGAAGGGGAAGGCCAGGCCAACATTGTGAACCTTCTTCGCTGCGCATGGGCAGGCAGCCAGAAATACGGCGCCCTTGTATGGTCCGGAGATATTGACTCAAGCTTTCGCTCCTTAAGGAGCCAGCTGGCTGCAGGGCTGAATATGGGCCTTGCGGGGATTCCCTGGTGGACGACGGATATCGGCGGCTTCCACGGCGGAAATATATATGATGAGGATTTCAAGGAGGTTCTGGTCAGATGGTTTGAGTTCGGGGCATTCTGCCCGGTATTCCGTCTGCACGGCTTCCGCGAGCCCTTCAAGGAGCCTCTGGGAACCACAGGCGGCGGAACGGCTATCAGTGGCGCGGAAAATGAAGTATGGAGCTACGGCGAAGAGGTATATGAAATCTGTAAAAAGTACCTGGAGCTGAGAGAAAGGATGCTGCCCTACGTAAAACGCCTGATGGCGCAGGCGCATGAAAAAGGGACGCCGGTAATGCGTCCGCTGTTCTATGATTTCCCGGAGGACGGAAAATGCTGGGAGATCGAGGACGAGTATATGTTCGGGCCGGAAATTCTTGTGGCGCCCATCCTTTATGAAAAACAGAGGGAAAGAAAGCTGTATCTTCCTGCGGGAGAGTGGCGCAGCCTGAATGACGGAAAAGTATATGCAGGCGGGGCGGATATTGTATGTGAGGCTCCCATTGACGCCATTCCTGTTTTTGTGAAAAACGGGTGTCTTAAGGAACTGAAATTTTAACGGCAGGCTGCCGCTTACTATGTAAACAGTATAGAAGAAAACAGTCCCGGGACGGGAAGGATGCCCCGGGACTGTTATTGTTGGAAAAAATGCAGCAGTTCAGGACTGCCATCTTCTTGAATGGCCCGCCGTTCTGAACTGCTACGAGGAAATAAGGAGCGCTGATTATGGATTTTGTTAAGGTGAATGGAAAAGAATTTTATTACAGGGGAAAGCCCATCCTGTTTTCCGGGCTGGGCGTGGGCTCCTGGCTGAATATGGAGCATTTTATGCTGGGGCTTCCGGGAACGGACAAACAGATCAGGGAAACCTTTGCCCGGGTGCTGGGGAAGGAGGACGCGGCCCGTTTTTTTGATTCCTTTATTTTGAATTTCCTTACGGAGGAGGATTTCCTTTTCCTGAAGGAATCCGGGGTGAATCTGCTGCGCGTGCCTTTCAGCTACAGGCTTTTTATTGATGATGAGAATCCGGGGGTATATAAGGAAGAGGGCTTTGGCTATATGGACAGGCTGCTTGCCCTTTGCAGCAAGTATGAGATTTTCCTGATGCCGGATCTGCATACGGTGCCGGGGGGACAGAACCCGGACTGGCACTCGGATAACACCACGGGAATCCCGCAGTTCTGGCATTTCCGTATTTTCCAGGAACAGATTGTGAAGCTGTGGCAGGACATAGCACAACGATACCAGGACGAGCCTTTCCTGTTAGGCTACGATCTGCTCAATGAGCCTTTTCTTATGCCTAAAAAGGAGGGCGTGCTGAATGCCTTCTTTGAAGAAGTGACAAAGGCAGTGCGAAAGGTGGATAAGAATCATATTATTTTTATTGAGGGCGATTTTTTCTCCATGGATTTTTCAGATATCAGGCTGCCTGCGGATGAACAGACGGCGCTGACCTTCCATTTTTATCCTACTGTATGGGATAAGAATCTGTGTGATAAGGATTATGACGCCAGGGAGAGAGTGCGAAAGATGGATGAGCAGCTTGCCGGATTCGCGGCTCTGCGGGATAAATTCGGCCGTCCTGCCCTCTGTGGGGAAGCCGGGGTGGATATTAAGAAGGACGATCTTCCGTTTACGATGCAGCTTCTGGATGAAACACTGGGACTGTTTCAAAAGCATGGCCTTTCCTGGACTCTTTGGAGCTATAAGGATGCACAGTGGATGGGCCTGGCCTACCCGAAGGATGGCACCGGCTGGATGAAGCTGGCCGGCAGGATCAGGGAACACTGGTCGCATTACGGGCAGATGGACGCTGCGGATGAAATCATGGAGGATATGGGAAAAAGATATACGGCAGATTTGGCAAAGGAACTGAAATACGAGCTGCAGTTCCAGCTGAGGGGCGTGCTGTACCGCCTGGAAGAGGAATATATCCTGAAGCCGGTCCTGGAGGAATTCCCCAAAGAGGAAATCATGTCCATGCCGGAATCCTTCCGGTTTGAAAACTGTGCCTTCTATGAAGATTACAGGGCGCTCTTGAAGAAGTATACCTGGCGGCAGGCATAAGCTGCGCCGGGCCGGCGGCGGAATTAATTAGGAGGAAAACTGCAAGGCGGCAGGAAAAAAGGAAACAGGAGGGAGACGCCCGACAGGCAGCAAAAATAATCCCTCCGAAGCTCTGCCGCCCCTTAAAAAAGCAGCTTTTGCGCAGGTTTTTTATGAAATAATATTGCGTTAAAATAAAATCAAAATAAAAATTAGAAAAATTTCAAAAAAAGTACTTGCATTTCCTGGCAACTTGTATTATTATATACAAGTGTCACGCGGGAAGTTATCGCGGACAACACCAGATGGCTCGTTGGTCAAGCGGTTAAGACGCCGCCCTCTCACGGCGGAATCAGGGGTTCGATTCCCCTACGAGCTGCTGACTATTTTGAAAAGAATAGCCCAACCCGAAAGAAGTGCTGCAGGCCTTGTGTCTACAGTTCTTTTTTTATGTTTTTTTATTTGAGGTTCAGCTCTTCAAGCAGGCGCGCACAGTCTTTCATTCCCTGCTTATATGCCAGTTCTATCAGCTTCCCGCAGCAGCTGTTATGACAGTCCATCAGCGACTCCACCAGATCATGGTATTCTTCAGGCAGCTCGCGGTAACAGCTGACGGCAGCCTCCTTTTCCGTTTCGCTCAGCTTACGGTAATCCCCATCCTTCAGGAATATTTCCTGAAGCCTTCCTGATACTGCACAGTCAGTGATTTCATCCAACATTTCCTTATCCTCCGGGCCACTCCGATTTTTTCACCCAAAGAGCGGCTCCTTCCATATCAAAATTCCGACACATCACTATATACAGACTACCACAGAACGGTAATATAGTCTACATTAATGTAGTAATATTTGCAATAGTCCATAACAGCCCGGATAGAGCGGATCCGTTGCATAATTCAGGGCATGAAAAATAAAAAAAGATGCAGGAGTTGACAAAATCAAATAATGCCCATAAAATAGTTGCATATGCAATAATTGTAAATACTTGAATTTGGAGGCAGTATGAGACGTTTACTTTCTTACATGAAGAAATACAGGACGGCAACGGTTCTGGCAGTGTTCTGTATTGTTTTGGAGACCTTTCTGGAGCTGATTATTCCCCTCATCATGGCGGATATGGTGGATGTGGGAATTGCCAACGCGGATAAGGCCTATATTTTTGAAAAAGGCCTGCTGATGGCGGGCTGTGCGGTTGTTTCCATGGTGCTGGGAGCGGGAAGCGCCAGATTTGCAGCCGTCTGCGGACAGGGCATCGGCGCGGAAATCCGAAAGGATGAATACCGTAAGCTCCAGCAGTTCTCCTTTGCCAATACGGATCATTTCCGGACCTCATCCCTTGTCACAAGGCTGACGGGAGATGTGACCAATATCCAGAATTCCATTTCCGGCGGCATGCGTCCGGCCTGCCGCGCGCCGGTGATGATGATTACCGCCATTGCCGTTTCCTTTTATATCAACAAAGAGCTGGCAGTGGTTTTCCTGATAGCGGCGCCTGTTCTGGGCGTTCTTTTATTCCTCATTATTTCCCATGTCCGGCCGCTGTATTCCAAAATGCAGAAAGCAGTGGATCTGGTTAACCGCATTATCCAGGAAAACCTGACGGCAATCCGGGTGGTGAAGTCTTATGTCAGAGGCGATTATGAGCTGGCGAAATTCGAAGAGGTGAATACAGGGCTTTTGACCACCTCGGAGAGGGCTTTTAGGGTCGCTTCCCTGAATATGCCTGCCATGCAGCTTGTCATGTACACTACCATTCTGTGCATCCTCTGGTTTGGCGGCAGGCTGATTTTGGTGGGAGGCATGCAGGTGGGCGAGCTGACCGGTTTTTTAAGCTATGTGCTCCAGGTGCTTAATTCCCTTATGATGATATCCAATGTATTTATGATGTTCACCCGATCCCTCACCTCCTGGAAGCGTATCACGGAGGTAATGGACGAGAAAATCGACATCACCGAGGAACGGTCAAAGGACATTTTTGTTGAAAAAGGAGAAATTGATTTTGACCATGTATACTTTAAATACAGCAAAGATGCGCAGGAATATGTGCTTTCGGACATTACGCTTCATATGAAGGCCGGCCAGACAATCGGCATCATCGGAAGAACCGGCGCCGCCAAATCCACGCTGGTGCAGCTGATTCCCCGTCTGTATGATGTGACGGAGGGAGAGATCCGCATCGACGGATATCCGGTGCAGGAATATCCGCTGAGGCATCTGCGGGATGCCATAGCCATGGTGCTTCAGAAAAACACGCTTTTTTCCGGAACCGTCAGGGATAACCTGCGGTGGGGGAAGGAGGACGCCACGGAGGAAGAGATAGAAGAGGCATGCAGAACCGCCTGCGTGGATGAATTTATCGAAAGGCTGGAAAACGGCTATGACACCGACCTGGGCCAGGGCGGCGTAAATGTATCCGGCGGGCAAAAACAGAGGCTCTGTATTGCCAGGGCCTTGCTGAAGAAGCCCAGGGTGCTGATTCTGGACGATTCCACAAGCGCTGTGGACACGGCAACGGAAGCGAAGATACGGGAAGGGATGGAACGCAGCCTGCCGGGCACCACCAAAATCATCATTGCCCAGCGGATCACCTCCGTCGTCCATGCGGATGAAATCATCATCCTTGAGGATGGAAGGGTCTATGCCGTGGGCACCCATGAGGAGCTTCTGAAGAATAATGAAATTTATCAGGAAATCTATCAATCCCAGAAGGAAGGAGCTGATCTGTAATGGCGAAATATACCGGATATGCAAGACCGAAGGATAAAAAGAAAACCATGAAAAAGATGCTCCACTATATGGGAATCTATAAATGGTCCATGGTGCTGGTGGGGATACTGGTGTGCATCAGCAGCCTTGCCAACATTCTGGGAACCTATATGCTCAAGCCGGTTATCAACCGGTACATTCTGCCGGGAAACATCCCGGGGCTCATCCGCATCCTGATTCTGATGGCCGTCATGTACGGCTTCGGGGCGCTGGCCACGCTGGGCTACAATCAGCTGATGGTGCACACCTGCCAGAAAATCGTGGGACGCATCAGAAGGGATTTATTTGAACATACCCAGGACCTTCCGCTTTCCTATTTCGATGCGCATACTCACGGCGAGCTGATGAGCAGGTTCACCAATGATGTGGATACCCTGACCGAGGCGCTGAACAACAGCTTTACCCTTCTGATACAGAGCTTTATCGTGGTAACTGGCACCATTACCATGCTGATTATCCTGAATTTCAGGCTTTCCCTGATTGTCATCGGCTTTTTGCTGCTGATGTTCCTTTTTATCCAGTTTAACGGAAAGCGGAGTAAAAAATACTATCTGGCCCAGCAGAAGCATCTGGGAAGCATCAACGGCTTTGTGGAAGAAATGGTGGGCGGCCAGAAGGTGGAAAAGGTTTTTAACCACGAGGATAAGGATTTCGAAGAGTTCTGCCGGAGAAATGAAGCGCTGCGGGAGGCATCTACAAAGGCGTTGTCCTATTCGGGCATGATGGTGCCGACAATCGTCAGCCTTTCCTATTTTAACTATGCGGTTTCCGCCTGCGTGGGCGGCATGTTTGTGCTGTCCGGACTGATGGATCTGGGAAGCCTGGCCTCTTATCTGGTCTATGTAAGACAGAGCGCCATGCCCATGAACCAGTTTACCCAGCAGATCAATTTCCTGCTGGCGGCGCTTTCCGGTGCGGAGCGTATTTTTGAGATGATGGAAGAGGAGCCGGAAACAGACGAAGGGAAAATCACGCTCTGCCATGTACGGGAAAAAGACGGACAGCTGGAAGAAAACGGCAGCGAGGGCAGGGATTACGCCTGGAAGGTGCCGGATAAGGACGGCGGCAGCCATCTGGTGCCTTTGAAGGGCGATGTGCGGTTTACCGATGTGGTGTTTGGCTATACTTCCGAAAAGAAGATATTAAACGGCATCAGCCTTTATGCAAAGCCCGGCCAGAAAATAGCCTTTGTAGGCTCCACAGGCGCGGGAAAGACGACGATCATCAACCTGGTCAACCGTTTTTATGAGATCCAGGGCGGCACCATCACCTACGACGGCCTGGATATCCGGGATATCCGCAAAAAGGATCTGCGCCGTTCCCTGTCCATGGTAATCCAGGATACCCACCTGTTTACCGGGACCATTGCCGATAATATCCGCTATGGCAGACTGAAGGCATCGGATGAGGAAGTAAAGGAAGCGGCCCGCATCGCCAACGCGGATTCCTTTATCCGAAGGCTTCCCGAGGGTTATCAGACCATGCTTTACAGCGACGGCTCCAATCTTTCCCAGGGACAGAGACAGCTGCTTGCCATTGCCAGAGCGGCAATTTCCAACCCGCCTGTGTTGATTTTGGATGAAGCCACCAGCTCCATCGATACCCGGACGGAAAAGCTTATCGAAAAAGGCATGGATGCCCTGATGGAGGGACGGACCGTATTTGTCATAGCCCACAGACTTTCCACCGTGCGTAATTCCAAGGCGATTATGGTGCTGGAAAAAGGAGAGATCATAGAACGGGGCGATCACGAGGAGCTTTTAGAGCAGAAAGGCCGCTACTATCAGCTGTATACTGGCCAATTCGAACTGGAATGACCCGTCAAACCATGCTACAATAAAAAAGAAGCCTGTACCCCGCAAAGGTTCCTCCCCGGCCTCATACCCGAAGCTGGGGAAGAACCCTGGCGGCAGGATGCCGCCGGAATGAAAGTCAGGAGAGTGATAACAGAATGGAAAAATGGGAAATCAGAGATGCGATGGTGGAAATGGAAATTGCCAGGAAAAGAATCCTCCAGCCGTATTTTCAGAAGCTGGGACTGTCACCGGGACAGCCGAGGATTCTGAATAAATTATATGAAAAAGACCATGTGACCCAGCGGGAACTGGCCGACCGGTGCTGTATGGATGTGGCAACCATGTCCCGCACCCTCGACCGTCTGGAGGAAGCCGGATACCTGACCCGGGAAAAGCATCCCGACTGCCGCCGTTCCTTCCTTATAGTCCTCACTGAGGAAGGCCGCAGCAGGGCCGCCCAGGTGCATGAGGACTTCCGGAATATTGACGAACAAATCTGGCAGGGCTTCCATGAACAGGAAATGGAAGAGTTCCTTGCCTGTGCGAAGAAGATCATTGCCAACCTGAAAAGCGGCGGGAAATAGGGCGGGAGAGGACGCCCTATTTCCTGCCCCTCGCCCATGAAAACAGCCTGCGGTTCCCTGCGCCCCATGCTGCCGCCCGCTGAATAGGCTCCGAACGCTGGGATGAATTATCATAAAGCCGGAATAAACGCAGTCCGTTGCTTTTTTGATATCATCTCCGGCGTTTTTAAGTTTATATTACTGACCCCTTCTTTATCAACAGCTTCTGAAGCTGCCTTTATTACCGCATCTGTCAAAATATCCATGTTTTTCTCCAAAAAACTCCTTTCATACGCCAAACCGGCTTTCATATTATACAAACCCAATCACAGAATAATTGCAAAAAGATTTTATAGGTATTGACCCTCACGTATAGTGATAGCCTAAAGTAATACCTGAGGGAAGGAAAGAAGGTGCAAATATATGATGACAGTAAAACAGGTGGCAAACCTGACAGGAGTCAGCGTGCGCACCCTCCAGTTCTACGATGAAATCGGACTGCTCAAGCCGGCGGGACTGACGGAGGCCGGATACCGCCTCTACGATGAAAATACGCTGGAAACTCTCCAGCAGATCCTTTTTTTCAAGGAACTGGACTTCACGCTGAAGGAAGTTAAAACCATTATGGAAAACCCGCAGTTTGATAAAATGAACGCATTCATAAAACAGCGCGAACTTATACAGCTCAAACGCGACCGTCTGAATGCCCTGATCGAACTGCTGGACAAACTGATTAAAGGAGAAAAATGCATGGACTTCAAAAAATTTGATATGACGGATTACTTTAACGCACTGAATGAATACAGACAAAATAATTCCGAAGAAATTGTAAAACAATTTGGAAGCCTGGAAAGCTTTGATGAGATGCTTACAATGATGCGCTCCAGGGAAGATGAGATTGGCGAAATGGCAGTAAAACAATATGGCAGCATTGAAAATTACACAAAGGCAGCCCAAAAGAACCTGGCCCGGTTTCTTGCGGACGGCCCGGCATTTTCCCGGACGGAAGCCCTTTCCCTTGCCGAAAAAACAGAGGCCCTGACCAGGAAACTCACCGCTGACCTCACCAAGGATCCCGCAGATCCCGGGATACGCGAAATTACCGCCGGGCTGATAACCCTGACTGAAGAATCGAACAAAGGCACAGATATGGGAGATAACTACTGGGAATTCATGGCGGAGCTTTACCGGACCAACCCAGCATATATTGAAGCCAACAACAAAAAGTACGGCCCCGGCGCCTCAGAGTTCATAAGCAAAGCCATAAAAGCCTGCCTGGAAGCGCAATAACCGCCGAAAAGGCCGCTTTCCACCCTCCGCTTTCCTCCGGCCTGCGGTCAGCAGTCAGCCGAACCATCCCGCAGAACACATCCTGCAAAACTAAAAAAGACAGCCGGAAATGAGAAACACATCCACGTTTCCCATTTCCGGCTGCCCTGCTCTGGCACACCGCCTGAAACCGACCCAACTGCCCTTACAGGCTAATCCAACCAAACGTATTGGCGATAGAACTGATAAGAATCAAAAAGATCAGAATCGGAGCCACATATTTCACAAGAACCACATAAAGCTTTTCATCCTTAAACGGAGCGGAAAGCTTCACCTCATCCGTAACCACCTTCGGCTTCACGACAAAACCCACAAAAATACAGGTAAATAACGCCACCACAGGCATAAGCACACTGTTGCTCAGGAAATCAAAGAAATCCAGGATGGAAAGCCCCAGAGGAGCCACCCAGAAAAGCACGCCAAAGCCCAGAGAAGAAGGAATTCCCATCACCAGGGCAAAAACCATGACTCCAAGACACGCCGTCTTCCTTTTCATATGGAATTTGTCCTGAACAATAGACACCACCGTCTCCATTAAAGAAATGGAAGAAGTCAGGGCCGCAAATAAAACAAGCAGGAAAAATACCAGCCCCAGAATCGCACCGGCCCGCATACTGGCGAAAACCTTGGGAAGCGTAATAAACATCAGGCTCGGCCCTGAAGAAAGAATATCCTTGTTCCCGCCGGAAAAAACGAATACCGAAGGAATAATAATCATACCTGAAATAAAAGCAATTCCCGTATCAAAAAGCTCAATGCTGCGCACCGACGACTCAATGTTTTCCGACTTCGGCATATAAGAACCATACGTAATCATAATACCCATGGCAAGAGACATGGAATAAAAAAGCTGCCCCATCGCCGCAAGCACACAATTCACCGAAAACTCCGAGAAATCAGGCTTGATATAATAAATCAGCCCGTCCACAGCCCCCGGCCGCGTCACCACATAAACCGCAATTCCCAGGGAAAGAAGGACAAGAATCGGCATCAATATTTTGCTCGCCTTCTCAATCCCCTTTTCCACGCCAAGCATAACAATAAAAGCAGTAGCCGCAATAAAAAGGAAAAGCCAGAACAAAGGCTGCCCAACCTCACCGATAAAACCCGTAAAAAAGCTGTCCTCCGTAGCCGCCAGCCCCTGCCCTGTCACATACACAAACAGATACTTGGCCACCCATCCCCCGATTACACAATAATAAGGAAAGATAATAATGGGAACAATACTGGAAAGCACGCCCAGGAAAGAAAACTTCTTATTCAGGGACGTAAAAGCATACAACGTACTCTTTCCCGTTTTCCGCCCCAAAGCAATCTCCGTCAGCATCAGGGCGAAACCAAACGTCACCGCCAGTATCAGATAAATCAGCAGAAAAGTCCCTCCGCCGTACTTCGCCGCCAGATAAGGAAACCGCCAGATATTCCCCAGCCCCACAGCAGACCCTGCCGCCGCCAATATAAAACCGATCCGGCCGGAAAACGAATTCTTTTGTTCTTTCATAAGGAAAAACCCCCTAAAATAATATGAATTACAGCGCTGCACTGCCGCTTCAAAACAATGCCGCTGTGACAATATATTCTATCACACTAAAAACCAAGAGAAAAGTCCCAAATACAAAAAGAGTGGGGAGGGGATAAGCGCATCCGGCCCGGTTCCTTTC
>NZ_KE992774.1:0-279 GCF_000466465.2 Clostridium sp. KLE 1755 | reverse complement strand
TCCGGGCCGGCAGGTAACGAAAAGGGCGCCGCACGCTTCTGTATTTTATATAGAAGAAAAAGAAAAAGGACTGGAGGGAGGTAATTTTATTTTATGGGGTTTTAACTTGTTTCATTATTCTTTTTTCAACAAATGTCGCTGTATTCAGGGATAAGCGCATCCGGCCCGGTTCCTTTCTTCTGTTTCACGGAGGCGGCGGGAGGTTGGGAGAGCTACGGCAGGGCGGGGAGGTGGGGGAAGGGAGCGGCTCCATTGGAAAAAACGGTGATGTTTCTTACT
>NZ_KE992773.1:39416-77749 GCF_000466465.2 Clostridium sp. KLE 1755 | reverse complement strand
AGCGCGCCCATGGCGCGCAAACAAAGAAAAAAGCCTGAGAAACTCAGGCTTTTTTTACAGGAGCAGTAGGAATCGAACCCACATCGATGGTTTTGGAGACCACTGTTCTACCTTTGAACTATGCTCCTACAATCAGCTCTTACCGAACCGACGAATTGTATTATAGCATAGCATACAGGGGAAAAGCAAGCCCCTTTTTAAGAAAATTTTACAAAAAAATACTATTGGAAATCCTATAAATATAGTAGAATATTAAATAACTGTGAAGGGACTGAACAGTTATTTAAGCAGGAAAGATTAGCAATATCCGTTTCCTGCCTGCAATAATAAGAAGGGAAAAATATGACAGACAATATACGAGTGATTGCAAGTGACTTTGATGGCACGATTTTAAAGGACGGCGCGCAGCATGTGGACGAGGTGTATTTCCCGCTCATCAGGGAACTGAAATCCATGGGCATTTCCTTTATTGCCGCCAGCGGAAGGCAGTATGCCAACCTGCGCAGGCTTCTTTGGCCTGTGGCGGATGAAATCAGCTATATCTGTGAAAATGGGGCGCTGATCGCCCAGGGCGGCAGGATTCTGTACCAGAATGAGATTGACAGGAGGATCGCCCTGCCGCTGATTGCGGACATGCAGGCGGTTTCCGGGACAGAGACCGTGGTATCCGGGGCGGATTCCTCCTACCTGGTGCCTGTGGATCCCCGCTTCCCGGTTCTCCTGCGGGAAAAGGTAAAAAATCAGGTGACTGTCCTGGAAAATTTTGAAGAAATGCCCGTTCCCATGATCAAGATATCCATTTTTTTTCCGCAGGGAATCCCTGCCGATAAGGAGGCCTGGTTCCATGAAAAATATGATCCGTATCTGAATGTGGTGGATGGCGGAAACGGCTGGCTGGATTTTACCAACAAAGGAGTGGATAAGGGCAGCGCCCTGAAGCTTTTGGCCGCAAAGGAGGAATTTTTCCTGGAAGAGGTGCTTGCCTTTGGGGACAGTGAAAACGATATGGCCATGCTGAAGGAAGCGGGCCTGAGCTATGCCATGAATACGGCCAGGGAGCATGTGAAAAAATGCGCCGACAGGGAATGCAGCCGGGTAAATGAGGTGCTGGAGGAACTGATCGCAGGGCGTTTGTAGGAGAATGGCCGGAGCGAATGGAAAAAAATGCCGCGGCAGATGCTGACAGAGAATAGAAAGAGGAGGACGCATTATGAAAGAAATTATCACCAAATATCCCCATCTCCTTCATGGCGGGGATTACAATCCGGAGCAGTGGATTGACTGCCCCCAGGTGCTGGAGGAGGATATCCGGCTGATGAAGGAGGCCCACGTAAACTGCGTTTCCCTGGGGATTTTTTCCTGGGCGAAGCTGGAGCCGGAGGAAGGGGAATTCCATTTCGGCTGGCTGCGCAGAATCATTGACCGTTTGTTTGAAAACGGCATTTACACCATCCTGGCCACACCCACAGGCGCAATGCCCCACTGGATGACGGCCAAATATGAAGAGGTAAGGCAGATGGGGCCGGACGGCGTGAGGAATCTGCCGGGCAGGAGACACAATTTCTGCTATACCTCCCCTGTGATGCGCAAAAAGATGAAGAAAATCAACCACGAGCTGTCCCGCCATCTGGGAAACCACCCTGGCGTGATCCTGTGGCATATTTCCAATGAATACGGCGGCAACGGATCCGACGCGTCCTGTCACTGCCCGCATTGCCAGCAGGCTTTCCGCGAGTGGCTGAAGGAAAAATATAAAACCCTGGACAACTTAAACCATGCCTGGTGGACCACCTTCTGGAGCCATACCTATACCGACTGGTCCCAGATCCACAGCCCTGTGCCCAACGGAGAAAACGGCCTGCACGGCCTGAATCTGGACTGGAAGCGTTTCGTCAGCCATCAGATCCAGGATTTCTGTAAGGAAGAAATCCATGCCGTGCTCAAATACAGCGTGCTGCCCGTCACCATCAATATGATGGAATTTTTCAAGCCTCTGGATTACTTCAAGTTCGCGCCCCAGCTGGATATTATTTCCTGGGATTCCTATCCGGAATGGCACAGTAAAAAGGACGAGGTGGATATCGCAGTGCGGGCGGCGGCCTGCCATACGCTGATGCGCAGTCTGAAAAAGGCGCCTTTCCTTTTAATGGAAAGCACGCCGTCCATTGTGAACTGGAAGCCGGTGAATACCCAGAAGCGTCCCGGCCTGCATGAGCTTTCTTCCCTCCAGGCCGTTGCCTGCGGCAGCAACAGCGTCCAGTATTTCCAGTGGCGGAAGAGCCGGGGAAGCTCGGAAAAATTCCACGGCGCGGTGGTAGATCACAGAAATGGAAGCAATACCCGTGTTTTCCGCGAGGTGTCCGCCCTGGGACAGCGTATGGAGCAGATTTCGGACGCCGTTTATCCCACCTGCAACCGGCCTGAGGCAGCCATTGTTTTTGACTGGGAAAACTGGTGGGCGCTGGAGGATATCCAGGGGCCGAGAAGAGATATGGCCTATCTGGATACGGTGCTGGCCCATTTCAGGCCATTCTGGGAAATGGGAATCGATGTGGATTTTGTGGATGAGGACAGCGATCTGAGCGGCTACCGTCTTGTAACGGCCCCTCTGAATTATTTGTATAAAAAAGGCTATGCGGCTAAGGTGAAAGCCTATGTGGAGGCCGGCGGCTGCTATGTATCCACCTATTTCAGCGGCGTGGTGGATGAAACTGACCTGTGCATTTTGGACAGGCACCCGCTGGAGGAGGTGCTGGGAATTTGCACCGAGGAAATGGATGCGGCCAACGAATATCATCCCAACAGTATTTATTTCGGGGGAAAATCCTATCAGACAGGCTGTCTGCGCGAGGTATCCCATGTGGTGCCCGGATCCGGCACGGAGGTGCTGGCATCCTATGAGGCCGATTATTACGCAGGGCTTCCCGCGCTGACCTGTAAAAGGTACGGAAATGGCAAGGCATATTATCTGGCCTGCGAAACGGAAGCGGATTTCCTGCGGGCTTTTTACGCACAGCTGGCAGGGGAAAACAATGTGGACGGCGCGTTTACCGGAAAGCTGCCCTACGGCGTCACAGCGTCCCGCAGAGAGGGGGAAAGAAACCTCTGGTTCCTTCAGAATTTCAACGCTTCGGAAGTGGAGGCGGAGCTTCCCGATACCTATACGAGAGTGGCCGATGGAGCCAGGGTGGAGGGCAAAGTCGTGCTGAAGCCCTATGAGTGCCTGATTCTTGCTGAAAAGCAGGCGGACGGCCTGTGACAGTACAGCTGATGTAAGTGTATAAAAAAAGGAAGGCTGCGGCCCGATTCCGTTTTCTGATCTGCAGAAACGGAATGGGCGCAGCCTTTTTTATCGGAAACTGTTTGTGTAAATTACCGGAGAAGCGGATACTGCGGTTATTTTCGGAAAATATCAAGTGCATGGCTCGTAATGCCAAGAAGATCCTCCCGCTCGCAGGTAGCAAAATGGTATTTCAAAAACAGAGCAAAGGTATCGTCATCCATGGCGTCAACAGCTTCCCGCATGAATAAAGCACAGCCGTCTGACGCGGCGTAATGCAGCCGGGTGACGGGAAATATGGACATCAGATCGTCGATATCCTCTTTCCGCACAAGCTCAAATAAATCCTCCGGTTTCGAACTGGCGGCAAATGTCCGGGAGTCGAGCAGCCCCATTTTAATATATTGGGCCACATTGATATTGCCGCGATGGAAGCCCTCGTCAAGGAGACAGCCGTCGGAGATAACATAGGCTGCGAAAATGACGCCTCCCGGCCTGGTCACACGGATCGCCTCGCGCAGGGCCTGTTGTTTGTCTTCCCTGCTGTAAAGATGGTACAGGGGGCCTAACAGCAATGTAATATCATACGTATTGTCCTGGAAAGCGGACAAATCCAGGGCATTGCCCTGGACGACAGTTATGTTCTCTCCGGGCAGCGTGTTCCTGCGGAAAATTTCTATATTATGCTCTATCAGCTCCACCGCATCAACAGTATGGCTTTGACGTGCCAGCGCATGGGAATATCTGCCTGTCCCTGCGCCGATTTCAAGCACCCGGTCGCCGGGATTTATGTATTTTCCTATATAATGCATGGTGGTAAGGAACTCGACTGAGCCATGCTTTACCGTAAGCCGGCTGTCCTCGTCGTAGTTATTGTAAAAATCAGTTAAATACCTGTTTGTTTTCATGGGATACCTCCTGTATGCCGTGAGTTTGCCTGGATACAGCCTTAACCAGCAGGCTGAAAGGGCTTTCGCCCCGGTTGGTTACCGGCTTTTTTCCGGTTATGTAAATCAGGCGCCGGGCAGCTCCCAATCCGGTTTTTCCTGCCTGACCAGGGCGGACAGCAGCTTGGACAGCATTTTTTCCGCAGCGTTTCTGTCTAACGATAACTTTTTCGTGGCTGTTAAGACTGCCATGCCGTGGGAATAAAGGAACAGGTCCAGAAATATTTCTTTTGCCCGTTCCGGTTCGACGCCGATGGCTTCCGAAAAAATCCCGGCCTTCTTTTCATTCCCTTTTTCCCTGTAAAAATCCATGGCCTCTGCCATTTCCAAATCCATATCCTTAATAAATAACAGCTTGAACAGATTGGTTTCGTCCCGGGCAAATTCAATGTATGAGAGGGGCAGGAGCAGGCAGGGGCTTACCTTGATGGAAGCGCTGTAATCAGCCACATACTGGCTATAGAAATCATAGGCGAAGTCCAGAAATCCGGCTTTCAGTTCTTCCATGCTGTTGTAGCAGGTAAAAATCGGTCTTGTGGAGCACTGCAGTCTTCCTGCGATGCTTCTTGCGTTTACCGCTTCAAATCCCGCTTCTCTTGTAATATCCAAAACAGTATTCAATATCATTTCCTTCGTTATCCTGGCTGCAGGCGGCATAGGGAATCCTTCTTTCAAAAAATTGATGTATAACATATGTTACATAACAATTGTTGCATATCGGCCCGGATATGTCAATAATAAAAATTTTTCTTACATTTTCCTGCCTTGGCAGAAGAAAAAAATTTTCCTGCTTTCACAGTTGTATGGGCAGGAGAAATAATCCCCTCCCCATGGCATACGGCATGAAAAAACGGCGTTTCCGTTTTCCCGTAGGAAAATACGTAAACGCCGCAAAATCAGTGAAAACCGTAAAACAGTAAAAACAGTAGAGCCCCTGCATTCAGGAACCTGCCTTTTATCTTGCCTTTTATTTTACGATAGGAAGCTCACCTGTATAACGATGGGTGTATGCGGGCTCCGCCCCCTGTTTGCCCCTGTCCGGGAGAGATTTTCTGTAATCTCGTCTTTCCCGAAAGGAATCCTCCCCATCGTCCTGCCGTTCCTCTTCCTCCTGCCTTCCATCTATGGAAAGCGGCCTGAAAATGGTCTTTCGCCCAATAAAGCAGATCAGCCGTGTCAGTTCAATCCCGGCAAAGATACCGATGCTGTCGATTGCCACATCCCTTGGGGAGGGAGAACGGCCCGGCACAAAGGACTGATGCCATTCGTCCAGCCCGGCGAAGCACACGCAGAACAGCCCGGCGGCAAGCACCAGCCGCCAGCCCCGCAGACGGTATACATACAGGGGGAAGGATACGGCGACGGCAAGCAGGAAGTATTCCGTCACATGCGCCAGCTTGCGTACATAATGTTCAATCCGTTCCGCATAATGCGCGATCTGCGCATCGCTCCATCCCCTGTCCAGGGCTCTGTCACACACCTGGACGAACCTTACGCTCACCGTACTGCTCACTGAACTGGAGGCTGTCCCGTCCTGGGCGGAAAAATTAAATATTACAAACATCATCATAAGCGCCGGCAGAAAGGACAGCGGCTTTAAAACATAACGCAGCAGCTTCTTTAAAAACATTTTAAAATATTTCATAGGCATTCCCTTAAGCTTTCTTTTCCTGTACTGGCAGCCCTGCATTAATGGTCCGGACGGCCATAAAAAATCTACTCTTAAATAATGTGAACATAATAGCACACAAAAATACCGAAAAAAAGCAATTACATTAAAAATTAAATAAATATTTAGAAATTTTGCTATAATTTAAGATATTGGCACAAAACGTCAGGATGCCTGTAAATGATTGATTTTATTAAAAAGGGGCTGTAAAATATTAACAGGACGCAGAAGGCTGCGGTATAGGGAAAAAGGCGGCGGCAGTTGATTTTTTGACGTTGGTATTTCTGGTAAAAGGAGGAAATGGGGATGGCGGAACTGAAGGAAGAATTAAGAAAGGCAGTGATAAAGGCGCAGGCCGATGAGGAAACAGGAGTTGTTTTATATTCTTATCTGGCAGAAAGGCAGAAGGATGAAAACAACCGGAAGATATTCAGGCAAATGGCGCAGGATGAACAGAAACATGCCGGCGTATGGAAATCGGTGACAAAGGAGGAGGTCAGGCCGAAGGGCTTCCATATTTTCTGGCTGAAGCTGCTGTCAGCGGTTCTGGGTTTTACTTTTGTGGTGAAGCGCATGCAGAAGGACGAGCAGATCAGCGGGGAAATTTATGAAAACATGAAGTCCGAAATACCCCAGGCGGCCATGATGCTGGAGGATGAAAGGCGTCATGAAAAAGAGCTTTACGGCATGCTGGACGAAGAGCGTCTGCATTATGTGGGAGCCATGGTCCTGGGCCTGAATGACGCGCTGGTGGAGCTGACGGGAGCCATTGCGGGTGTGACCTTTGCGCTGGCCAATACGCGGCTGGTCGCCATGACGGGCATAATCACCGGGATATCGGCCACGCTTTCCATGGCGGCCTCCAATTATCTGGCGGAGCGCGCCGACGGCAACGAAAAAGCATTGAAATCAAGCGTCTATACCGGCGCAGCGTATCTGGTTACAGTGGCGCTTCTGGTACTGCCTTACCTGCTGTTTCCCAACCAGATGTATGCGGCGGCCTTCGGCGTCATGATCGTGACGGTCCTGTTGATTATCCTGTTTTTTAACTATTATATATCCGTTGCAAAGGAAGAGCCGTTTCTGCGCAGGTTTGGGGAAATGGCGGTGATATCCCTCTCCGTGGCGGTGATTTCCTTTGTAATAGGCATTATTGCGAAAAATGTGCTGGGGATCGATACCCTGTAAAATGAAAGAGGTTAAGCCGGGAAAATCCGCAGGAAAATGGCGGACGCCCTGGAGGGTGGCAATGGAATTTCCGGTATATGCTGGCATCCTGCACAGTTTCGCACCGCCTGTTCCCGGTTTTCTGTGACTTTCGCCGTGGGACGGACATAAAAAGCACCCGGCGGCAGGCAAAGCCTGGCCTGACTTACAAACTTCACTTAATTTCAACAATTTGCATTGAAAAACCCCGCGGATTTTGTATAATAAGAAGAGAATGCCCGCCTGCAGGACAGCGCCAGGATTTGCCAGGGAAGGAAAAAGGCTGCTGTCAGCAGGGTGGAGCGTGTAACGGAATTCATTTCCGCAGGACTGATGTATATTGCGGAGGATAGTTTTTTGCATGCTCCAAGCAGCCGGCGCTTGGGAAAAAAGAAAAGCCGGCCACAAACATTTGGAGGAGCCATTCATGGGAAATGTAAGACGTATCTATGTAGAGAAGAAAGCCCCTTTTGCCGTGAAAGCGAAGGAACTGAAAGGCGATCTGAAGAACTATCTGAACCTGAAGGAAGTAGAGGATGTGAGGATGTTCATCCGCTACGATGTGGAGCATATCAGCGACGAGGTTTTTGAAAAGGCCTGCACCACGGTGTTTTCCGAACCGCCGGTAGATATTCTTTACAGAGAACAGATTGAGGTCCCGGAGAACGGAAGAGTTTTTTCCGTGGAATTTCTGCCCGGACAGTTTGACCAGAGAGCGGATTCTGCCCTGCAGTGCGTGAAGTTTTTGAACGAAGAGGAAGAGCCTATCATCAGGACGGCGGTAACCTATCTGATTACCGGAAAGCTGACGGATGACGAGTTTGACAGAATAAAGGCATACTGCATCAACCCTGTGGATTCCAGGGAAACGGATATGATAAAGCCGGAAACGCTGGAAACCGTGTTTGAAGAACCCGCGGATGTGAAAATTTTTGACGGTTTCAAGGATCTGCCCGAGGAGGAGCTGAAGGCTCTGTATTCCTCTCTGGGCCTGGCAATGACCTTTAAGGATTTCAAGCATATCCAGAACTATTTTGCCGGGGAAGAAAAAAGAGATCCTTCCATGACGGAAATCCGCGTACTGGATACCTACTGGTCGGATCACTGCCGCCATACCACCTTCTCCACCGAGCTGAAGAACGTGGAATTCGGCGAGGGCTATTACAGGACGCCCATGGAAAGCACCTACCAGAGCTATCTGGATACCAGGGAGGAGATTTTTAAGGGCAGGGATGACAAGTTCATCTGCCTTATGGATCTGGCACTCATGGGAATGCGCAAGCTGAAAAAAGAAGGAAAGCTCCAGGATATGGAGGAATCCGATGAAATCAACGCCTGCTCCGTCATCGTGCCCGTGGAGATGGATTACGGCGACGGCCCGGTGACCGAGGAATGGCTTGTTTTCTTCAAGAATGAAACGCATAACCATCCGACCGAAATCGAACCCTTCGGCGGTGCGGCCACCTGCCTGGGCGGCGCCATCCGCGATCCCCTTTCCGGACGCGGCTATGTATATCAGGCCATGCGTGTGACCGGCGCGGCCGACCCTACGGTTCCTGTTGCGGATACCCTGAAGGGCAAGCTGTCCCAGAAAAAACTGGTGCGCGGCGCGGCTGACGGCTATTCCTCCTACGGCAACCAGATCGGCCTGGCTACCGGCTATGTAAAGGAAATTTATCATCCCAACTATGTGGCGAAGCGTATGGAAATCGGCGCTGTCATGGGCGCTGCCCCCAGAAAAAATGTCATCCGTGAAACCTCTGACCCCGGCGATATCATCATCCTCCTGGGCGGACGCACCGGCAGGGACGGCTGCGGCGGCGCAACCGGATCCTCCAAGGTACATACGGAGGAAAGCATTGAAACCTGCGGCGCTGAGGTGCAGAAGGGCAATGCTCCCACAGAACGTAAAATACAGAGACTGTTCCGCAGGGCAGAGGTCAGCAGGCTGATAAAGAAATGCAACGACTTCGGCGCAGGCGGCGTATCCGTTGCCATCGGCGAGCTGGCTGACGGCCTTCGCGTGGATCTGGACAAGGTGCCCAAGAAATACGCGGGCCTGGACGGCACTGAGCTTGCTATTTCCGAATCCCAGGAAAGAATGGCGGTGGTAGTGGCTCCCGAAGATGTGGATACCTTCTTAGGCTATGCCGTGGAAGAAAACCTGGAAGCCGTAAGCGTGGCTGTGGTTACGAAGGAACCCCGCCTGGTTCTTACCTGGAGAGGCAAAGAGATAGTAAATATTTCAAGAGCCTTCCTGGATACCAACGGCGCGCATCAGGAAACCAATGTTTATGTGGATATCCCGGCGGAAGGAAGCAGCTATTTTGACAAATATGCGGTGCCCGAGGCAGGAGAAGCGCTGGAAGCGGGCGACGTAAAGAAAGCATGGCTGACCCTGCTTTCCAACCTGAATGTATGCTCCCAGAAGGGGCTGGTGGAAATGTTTGATTCCTCCATCGGCGCAGGCAGCGTGCTGATGCCCTACGGCGGCAAATACCAGCTGACAGAAACCCAGGCCATGGTGGCCAAGCTGCCGGTACTGAAGGGAAAGACCGATACCGTGACCATGATGAGCTACGGCTTTGATCCCTACCTGTCCTCCTGGAGCCCTTACCACGGCGCAATCTACGCGGTAACGGAATCCATGGCGAAAATCGTGGCTGCAGGCGGAGATTTCCATAAGATCCGTTTCACCTTCCAGGAGTATTTCCGCAGGATGACAGAGGAACCGGAAAGATGGAGCCAGCCCTTCGCGGCGCTACTGGGCGCTTTTGACGCACAGGTAGGCTACGGCCTCCCTTCCATCGGCGGCAAGGATTCCATGTCGGGAACCTTCAACGATATCGATGTACCGCCCACACTGGTATCCTTTGCAGTGGATGTGGCTAAAGAAAAGAATATTATCACTCCGGAATTTAAGATTCCCGGCAGCAAAATAGTCCGTTTCTGCCTGGAAAGAGATGATTTTGATATTCCTGTTTATGAAAGCGTTATGGAACTCTATGACAGGATCAGCGAAATGATCCGCGACGGCGTGATCGTTTCCGCCTATGCCCTTGACAGCAAGGGCGCCGCGGCAGCTCTTCCCAAGATGGCCTTCGGCAATCATCTGGGCGTTGAGCTGAGCGAGGAAGCGGATCTGAAGGAACTGTTTGAAAACTCCCTGGGCGACATTATCGCGGAAGTTCCCGCTGATAAATTCAACCTGATTGACACAGCTTACGAGCTGATTGGTACGATTACCAAAGAGCCTGCCGTTACCTTCGGAGAGGTGAAGATCGCTCTGGACGACATGCTTGCCGCATGGAAGGGAACCCTGGAAAAAGTATTCCCCACCAGGGCAAGCCAGGAAACAGATCCTGTAAATACCGGTCTGTATCAGGCTGACAGCATCTATGTTTGCAAAAACAAGGTGACAAAGCCCACCGTATTCATCCCCGTATTCCCGGGAACCAACTGTGAATACGACAGCGCCAGAGCCTTTGAACGCGCCGGCGCCAGCGTGGTGACCAAGGTATTTAAGAACCTGAGCGCCGAAGACATCAGGGATTCCGTGGGAGAATTTGAAAAAGCCATCAATGAAGCCCAGATCATCATGTTCCCCGGCGGCTTCTCCGCAGGCGACGAACCTGACGGCAGCGCCAAATTCTTTGCCACCGCCTTCCAGAATGCGAAGATTAAGGAAGCGGTCATGAAGCTGGTGAACGAACGCGACGGCCTCTGCCTTGGAATCTGCAACGGCTTCCAGGCCCTGATTAAGCTGGGGCTTGTGCCCTTCGGTGAAATTGCCGGACAGACGGCGGATTCCCCGACCCTGACCTTCAACACAGTCAACCGCCACATTTCCAAGATGGTATACACCAAGGTGGTTTCCAACAAATCACCCTGGCTGGCTGGCGCGCAGCTGGGCAAGACCTATGTAACCCCGGCTTCCCATGGCGAAGGCCGCTTCGTGGCAAGCGAAGACTGGATCCGCAGACTCTTTGAAAACGGCCAGGTGGCAACCCAGTACGCCGATCCGGAAGGCAATATTTCCATGGATGAGGAGTGGAATGTAAACGGCTCCTATGCCGCTATTGAGGGCATTACCTCCCCCGACGGCCGTATCCTCGGAAAGATGGCCCATGTGGAAAGAAGAGGCGACAGCGTTGCCGTGAATATTTACGGCGAACAGGATCTGAAGATTTTTGAATCAGGCGTAGCTTACTTTAAATAAACAGATGTATTTTGAAATCCCACGGCGGCTGCTGTGGGATTTCTTTAGTAACAGTTCAGGCAGGTTTGCGCATTCACTGCGCAAACCGTGAGAAAACGTGGTGGCAGCAGGCATCCGCCCCTCGCCGAAGGCGACTTATCATGGGCGGATGCAGTAACAGTTCGGCCGAAGGCTGAACTGTTACTTTCTTGAACTGCCGGAAGGAAAAAATGATTGCCCGCCCTTTGCATTTGTGATACAATTAATCGATTATGGGAAAGGATGTGCAGATGAAAATGAAGGCATTTTTGATACTGGAAGACGGCACGGTATTTGAAGGAATTCATATCGGGGCCGAAAAAGAGATAATCAGTGAAATCGTATTTAACACATCGATGGCCGGTTATCTGGAAGTGTTGACAGATCCCTCTTATGCAGGACAGGCCGTATGTATGACGTACCCGCTGATTGGTAATTACGGCGTATGCAGGGAAGATTGCGAATCAAGAAGACCCTGGCCGGACGGCTTTATCGTAAGAGAACTGTCCAGAATGCCAAGTAATTTCCGCTCCGACTGTACGATCCAGGAATACCTGGAGATACACGGCGTGCCTGGAATTGCAGGCATTGACACCAGAGCGCTGACGAAAATCCTGAGAGAAAAAGGAACCATGAACGGCATGATAACCACCAACGCAGATTACTGCCTGGAAAAAATCCTGCCGCGGCTGGCAGAATACACCACTGGCAAGGTGGTGGAAAAGGTAACCTGCGAGGCCAAATACGAAATCAGGGGCGTGAAGGATCTGGCTGATAACGGCCCGCTTTCCGGAAGCGCCGTATTTAATAAGGAAGACTTCCTTTCCGGGAAGAAAGAAAAGAAGCCCTCCCTGGTAAAAGAACTGAGCGGAGCCGGCAAAAGGGTGGCCCTGCTGGATCTGGGAGCCAAGGATAACATCGCCCGCTCCCTCGCCATGAGAGGCTGCGACGTCACCGTGTATCCGGCGCTTACAAGCGCGGAGGAAATCATTGCGGACCGGCCGGACGGCATCATGCTTTCCAACGGCCCCGGAGACCCCAAAGAATGTGAAAGCATCATCGCTGAAATCAGAAAGCTGTATGAAACGGACATCCCGATCTTTGCCATCTGCCTGGGGCACCAGCTCATGGCCCTGGCTACGGGAGCCGATACCTTTAAGATGAAATACGGCCACAGGGGCGGTAACCATCCGGTAAAGGATCTGTCCACCGGAAGAGTGTATATCTCCTCCCAGAACCACGGCTATGTTGTGGATATGGACAAGCTTGACAGCAAAGTGGCAGTTCCTGCTTTTATCAATGTCAACGACGGAACAAACGAGGGCTTAAGCTATACGGGAAAAAATATTTTCACCGTGCAGTTCCATCCCGAGGCCTGCCCGGGGCCTCAGGATTCCGGCTACCTGTTTGACCGGTTTTTTACGATGATGAATGGAGGAATGTAAGATGCCAAAGGATCCCAATGTAAAAAAAGTAATGGTCATCGGTTCCGGCCCTATCGTTATCGGCCAGGCCGCTGAATTTGACTATGCAGGCACCCAGGCCTGCCGTTCCCTGAAGGAAGAGGGCGTGGAGGTGGTGCTTGTCAACTCCAACCCCGCAACCATCATGACGGACAGGGATATCGCGGACAGGGTTTATATCGAGCCTCTGACCGTAAAAGTTCTGGAACAGCTCATTGAAAAAGAAAAGCCGGACAGCCTTCTCCCCACCCTGGGCGGCCAGGCCGGCCTGAATCTGGGAATGGAGCTGGACGAATCCGGCTTCCTGGCGGCCCACAATGTGAAGCTGCTGGGCACCACCTCCCAGACCATCCGCAAGGCGGAGGACAGACAGGAATTCAAGGACACCATGGAAAAAATCGGCGAGCCCTGCGCTCCCTCCCTGGTGGTAAGAAATATCGAAGACGGCGTGGCTTTTGCCAGGAAAATCGGCTATCCCGTAGTGCTTCGCCCGGCCTATACCCTGGGCGGTTCCGGCGGCGGCATCGCCCACAGCCAGATGGAGCTGGAAGAGATTCTGGCAAACGGCCTGCGGCTTTCCCGCGTGGGCGAGGTTTTAGTGGAACGCTGCATTGCCGGCTGGAAGGAAATCGAATACGAGGTAATGCGTGACAGCGCCGGAAACTGCATCACTGTCTGCAACATGGAAAACATCGATCCGGTAGGCGTGCATACCGGCGACAGTATCGTTGTCGCCCCTTCCCAGACCCTGAGCGACAAGGAATACCAGATGCTCAGAAGCGCCGCCCTGAATATTATTGATGAGCTGCAGATCACAGGCGGCTGCAACGTCCAGTTTGCCCTGCATCCTGTGAGCTTTGAATACTGCGTGATCGAGGTCAACCCCCGTGTCAGCCGTTCTTCCGCGCTGGCAAGCAAGGCTACAGGTTATCCTATCGCCAAGGTGGCGGCTAAGATTGCCCTGGGCTACACGCTGGATGAAATCAAAAACGCAATTACCGGAAAGACCTACGCAAGCTTTGAACCCGCACTGGACTACTGTGTGGTGAAGCTGCCCCGTCTGCCCTTTGATAAGTTTATTACGGCAAAAAGGACGCTGACCACCCAGATGAAGGCGACCGGAGAGGTTATGAGTATTGCAAATAACTTTGAAGGCGCGCTGATGAAGGCCATCCGTTCCCTGGAACAGCATGTGGACTGCCTGCTGAGCTATGATTTTTCAGAGCTTACGGCGGAAGAACTGAAGGAACGCCTGAAAAAAGTGGATGATCAGAGAATTTATGTCATTGCCGAAGCCATTCGCAAGGGCATCGACTATGATACGATTCATGAAATCACCATGGTGGATCACTGGTTCATCGATAAAATAGCCATACTTGTGGAAATGGAACAGGCCCTTCAAACGCAGCCGCTCACGGTACAGCTGCTGCGCGAAGCGAAGCGCATTGAATTCCCGGACAATGTAATCAGCCGCCTCACCGGCCTGCCGGAAGCCGAAATCAAGCAGATGCGCTATGACAACGGCATCGTCGCTTCCTATAAAATGGTGGATACCTGCGCCGCGGAATTTGCAGCCAGCACACCTTATTACTATTCCGTTTACGGCGGGGAAAATGAAGCGGTGGAAACAAAGCCCCTGAAAAAGGTCCTGGTCCTGGGCTCCGGCCCGATACGAATCGGACAGGGCATCGAGTTCGATTACTGCTCCGTACATGCCACCTGGGCTTTTTCCAGGGAAGGCTATGAGACCGTGATTATCAACAACAACCCGGAGACGGTCAGCACCGACTTCGATATTGCGGATAAGCTGTATTTTGAACCCCTCACACCGGAGGATGTGGAAAATGTGGTAAACATCGAGCATCCAGACGGCGCGGTGGTGCAGTTCGGCGGGCAGACTGCCATCAAGCTCACGGAAAGCCTGATGAAAATGGGAGTTCCCATTCTGGGAACCAGCGCGGAAAACGTGGACGCCGCAGAGGACAGGGAGCTGTTTGACAAGATTCTGGAAGAATGCGAAATCCCCAGACCCTCCGGCGGCACCGTGTATACGGCGGAGGAAGCCAAGGCTGTTGCCAACAAGCTGGGCTATCCGGTTCTGGTGCGCCCTTCCTATGTACTGGGCGGACAGGGCATGCAGATTGCCATTTCCGATACGGAAATTGAAGAATTTATGGAAATCATCAACCGGATTGCCCAGGATCATCCCATCCTTGTGGATAAGTATCTGCAGGGCAAGGAGTTGGAGGTGGATGCGGTCTGTGACGGCACCGACATCCTGATCCCCGGCATCATGGAGCATATCGAACGTGCAGGCGTCCACTCCGGCGACAGTATTTCCGTATACCCGGCCCAGACCATCAGTGAAAAGGTAAAGGCCACCATTGCCGAATATACAAGAAGGCTGGCAAAATCCCTTCATGTAATCGGCCTGATTAATATCCAGTTCATCGTGGTGGGCGAAGATGTTTATGTGATTGAAGTGAATCCCCGTTCCTCCAGGACGGTGCCCTATATCAGCAAGGTGACGGGAATTCCCATCGTGGATCTGGCTACCGAGGTCATTATTGGCAAGAAAATCCGTGACCTGGGCTATGAACCCGGGCTCCAGCCGGAGGCAGGCTATGTGGCAATCAAGATGCCCGTATTCTCCTTTGAAAAAATCCGCGGCGCGGAAATCAGCCTTGGGCCGGAAATGAAATCCACAGGCGAATGCCTTGGCATTGCCAAAACCTTTAACGAAGCGCTTTACAAAGCCTTCCTGGGCGCGGGCGTGGATCTGCCCAGGCATAAGCAGATGATCATCACGGTAAAGGATGCGGACAAGGGAGAGGCAATCGAAATCGCCCGCCGTTTTGAAAAGCTGGGCTACATCATCTACGCCACCAGAAGCACTGCCGCGGCGCTGAGAGAAGCCGGCGTCAAGGCCCGTCAGGTCAATAAGATCAACCAGGAATCCCCTACGGTGATGGACCTTATCCTGGGACACCGAATCGACCTGGTTATCGACACGCCCACCCAGGGCCGGGATAAATCCAGGGACGGCTTCCTGATCAGAAGAACCGCCATAGAAACGGGCGTCAACTGCCTGACCAGCCTGGATACCGCAAGGGCGCTTGTGGGAAGTCTGGAAACAAAGAGCAATGAATTATCGTTAATAGATATCGCAAAACTATAAAACAGGTGAAATGAATAAAGTAAATTATCAGAAGCAGCTGGATGAGCTCCTCCGGCAGCTTCCGGAAAAAGAATCGAAAAAAAAGCTTCTTCTGCATAGCTGCTGCGCCCCCTGCAGCAGCTATGTGCTGGAATATTTAAGACAATATTTCGACATCACCGTCCTGTACTATAATCCCAATATTACGGAGCGTGAGGAATATGAAAAGCGCGCGGCGGAACAGAAGCGCCTGATTCGGGAAATGAATGAAGAAGCGGACGGAGACTGCAAAAACCGTATTCTGGCGGAAGAGGGCCGTTACGATCCGGAGCGTTTTTTCGCGGCGGCAAAAGGCCTGGAGCTGGTGCCGGAGGGCGGGGAACGCTGCTTTAAGTGTTATGAAATCCGCCTGCGGGAGGCTGCACGGATTGCCAGAGAGCAGGGCTTTGACTATTTTACAACCACCCTTACCATCAGCCCTTTAAAAAATGCGGACAAGCTCAATGAGATTGGAAACAGACTGGCAGAAGAGTACGGCGTCGCCTTCCTTCCCTCGGATTTCAAGAAAAAGAACGGATATAAACGCTCCGTGGAGCTTTCGGAAAAATACGGATTATACCGCCAGGACTACTGCGGGTGTGTTTTTTCAAAGGCGGAGCGTGAAAGAAGCAAAGGTTCGGGTTCCTGAGCTGTTTTAGAAGAAGTCAAGGATCAGGTGCATGGGCTGCTATGGAAAAAAGTAAAGATTCAGTGTCTGAATTACTATGAAAAAGCAGCGGTTCAGGTGTCTGGGCCATTATAAAAATGAAAAGCAACTGTGAAGAAGCGGAACAGTTGCAAAGATAAATGTGCAGAGGAGATCAGCCATGAAAAAGATTTTGGATGCCATTTCAGAGGAAATGAGAAAGGCGTTTGCGGAGGCCGGCTATGACGAGGAACTGGGAAAGGTAAGCCTTTCCAACCGTCCGGACCTTTGTGAATACCAGTGCAACGGCGCTATGGCAGGCGCCAAGAAATATCACAAAGCGCCGATTATGATAGCCGGCGAGGTGGCCGAAAAGCTGAAGGACAGCGCCGTATTTTCAGAAGTGAACGCGGTGGCGCCGGGCTTTCTGAACCTGAAGGTTTCCGACGTATTTTTATGTGACTACCTTAAAGGGATGGAAGCGGCGGATAAATTCGGCCTGGAAACTCCTGAGGAAGAAAAGACCGTTATCGTGGATTACGGCGGACCGAATGTGGCAAAGCCCCTCCATGTGGGACATCTTCGTTCAGCGGTAATCGGGGAAAGCGTCAAGAGAATTGCCCGTTATGCAGGCTACAAGGTTATCGGAGACATCCACCTGGGAGACTGGGGACTGCAGATGGGGCTTATCATAACGGAGCTGCAGGAGAGAAAGCCGGAGCTGCCTTATTTTGACGAAAGCTTCACCGGGGAATATCCCAAGGAGGCTCCCTTTACCATTTCCGAGCTGGAGGAAATTTATCCCACGGCCAGCGGCAAATCCAAAGAGGATCCCGCTTATAAGGAAAAAGCCATGGAGAATACATTTAAGCTGCAGAACGGCGTAAGAGGACACCGCGCCCTGTGGGATCATATCATCAGCGTATCCGTGGCGGATATGAAGCGCAACTATGAAAAGCTGAATGTGGAATTCGATCTCTGGAACGGGGAATCTACCGTACAGTATCTGCTTGCGGATATGGTGGAGGAAATGAAGAAGGGCGGCTATGCATACGAAAGCGAAGGCGCTCTTGTGGTTGATGTGAAGGAAGAAAGCGATACGAAGGAAATCCCTCCCTGCATCATCTTAAAATCCGACGGCGCCGCCCTCTACAGCACCACGGATTTGGCTACCATCAGTGAACGTGTGACGAAATACAATCCGGATATCATGATTTATATCACCGATAAACGCCAGGCCATGCATTTTGAGCAGGTATTCCGCTGCGCCCGCAAGACGAAGCTTGTGGGAGACGATACAAAGCTGGTGCACATCGGTTTCGGCACGGTAAACGGCAAGGATGGGAAGCCCTTTAAGACAAGAGACGGCGGCGTGCCGCGCCTGGAAAACCTGATTCATGACATCGATGAGGAAATGTTCCGCAAAATCGTGGAAAGCCGTCAGGAAATGCCGGAAGAGGAAGCAAGGAATATTGCGGAAATCGTCGGACTGGCAGCCATCAAATACGGCGATCTTTCCAACCAGGCCGCGAAGGACTACAGCTTCGACGTGGATCGTTTCACCTCCTTTGAAGGCGATACCGGCCCGTATATCCTTTACACCATCGTGCGTATCAAATCCATTCTGGCAAAATACCAGGATCAGGGCGGCAGCCTTGAAAATCTGGAGCTTGCCCCTGCCATCAGCCCGGATGAAAAGGCGCTGATGATGGAAATCGCCAAATTCAATACCATGATGGAAACTGCATTCGCCGAATGCGCGCCCCATAAAATCTGCGCGTATATTTATGATCTGGCCAATGCCTTTAACCGGTTCTATCATGAAACGAAGATTATTTCGGAAGAAGATGAGGCGAAGAAGGCCGGACTGATTGCGCTGCTGGTGCTGACGAAGGAGATTCTGGAGACTTGTATTGAACTGCTGGGATTTTCGGCGCCTGACAGGATGTAATGTTCTGTTAGATTTGAGTATTTGGCAGAAAATAAGCTGTACAGCTGAAATCTCTGTGAAAGATAGAAATGTTAGTTGTATGATATCCTGTTTGAAACACAAGACGTTTGTAAATTATAAAACCCTGGACAGCATTAGCTGGTGCCGATTAAGGAAACTAAAAAATAATACGGCAGACGGCTAAACGGGCAAGGGTTTAAGGCAACATGCACGAAAAGGGACACTGTTTTTACGGTGTCCCTTTTTCGCGCCCTTTTTCGGGCAGCCGTTCCCAGGAAAGGGGGCGAAAACATGGCCGAGCCGGGCGCATTGGAATACTTCTATGGCACCGAGGCAGAGCAATATACCTTTTACCGGATTCCCAAGGTGTTGTTCACCGACCCCGGTTTCAAACAGACAACTGGCGACGCGAAAATTCTATATGGCTTGATGTTGGACCGTATGGGGCTTTCCATACGCAACGGCTGGCTGGACGAACAAAACCGGGTGTTCATCTACTTCACCCTGGAGGAAGCGATGGGCGCGATGGGCTGCGGCCACAACAAAGCGGTAGCCCTTTTTACCGAACTGGACAAGGTGGGTCTGATTGAGCGTAAGAAGCAGGGCCAGGGCCGCCCCACCAAAATCTATGTCAAAAACTTCATTCGGAGGGAGGAAGTCAAGACTTCCGAAAAGCGGAAGTCTGCACTTCCGGAAACGGGAAGTCTTGACTTCCTAAAATCGGAGACAATCAATACTGATAAGAATTATACTGAATCGAATGATACCGATCCATCTATCTATCCGGCAGCAAGGCTAACGGAAGATAAACCACCTGCGGCGGCTGATAGGATTGATACGATACGGATTTATCGGGAGATTTTGAAAGAGAACATTGAGTACGACCATCTTTGTGAGCGTGTGGGCTATGACCGGGATATGTTAGATGAAATGCTTGAAATTCTGGTAGACACAGTTTGCTCCACCAGAAAGCAGATCCGCATTGGCGGCCAGGACTATCCCAACGAGGTGGTCAAAAGCAGGCTCTTAAAGCTGGATTCCAGCCACATAGAGTATGTGATGGACAGCCTGCACCAAAACACAACAAAGGTTCGGAATATCCGGGCCTATCTCCTGACGGCGCTCTATAATGCGCCTACCACAATCAGCAGCTACTACACCGCACTGGTCAACCACGACCTGTACGGTAGCGGGTAACTGCTTTTTTCATAATCAAATAAGGGCGGCAAGCCGGTCTTATCCGGTTTGCCCTTGATTACCCAACTGCAAATGAACGGCACTGTGTCAAGAACGCGCACGGTGCGCGTTCATTTTATTCTTGACACGGGGCCGTTCATTTGCCACCCGGCACAACGCTGGAGAAAGGAGCGACCCCGTGAAAAAACCTTTTGCTTACATTACCGCCGCATGGACCGGCCAGGAGTTTACGGACACCGATCAGGCCGTTGTCTATTGCCGCAAGGTCTATCAGGCTGGCTTCACGCCAATCTGCCCGATTCTGTATCTGCCGCATTTTCTGAATGACACGATTCCCGCCGAACACAAGGACGGGATTGATATGGCCCGCGATCTGCTTCGCCGCAGTCATGTTCTTATCGTCTGTGGTGATGAGGTGGACGAAACCGTAAAAAACGATATTGCCGTTGCCCAGCGATTAGGCATTACGGCCACCACATTGGACGGTATCCTGAAAATCAGGAGCCAGGGCCATGAAGAAGCCTGCTGACCTGCGCCACCGGCTGCTGCGGTTTCTGCTGCACAGGCTGGTGGTTCCGCCTTAGATTCTCTCTTTTCCACTTTCACCCTGCCGGAAAGGAGGAAATAGCCCATGCAGGAAGAAATGGAAAAAAAGGCCGTGGCTATCAGCATTAAAGCGGGCAAACTGTCTGCCAATTTACTGAAAGCGGCCATTCGCAAGTGCCTGGCGGAAATGGAGAAAAGCCAGAAGAATCCCAAAGTTTATAAGGGAAAGCAAAGTGTAAAGCACCTTGTCCGGCAGGGCGCAGGCGTTTCCAATATCGAGGTGACGGACGGTAATATCAAGTCCTTTGAACAGGTTGCCCGGAAATATGGTGTTGACTTTGCACTGAAAAAGGATACCACCTCACAGCCGCCGCGCTATCTGGTATTTTTCAAAAGCCGTGACGCGGACGCGCTGACTGCCGCCTTTGCGGAATATTCCGGCAAAGTGGTTAAGCGCAAGGCCCAGGAAAAGCCCTCTGTTCGCGGACGGATTGCGCAGCTTCAGGAAGTGGTCAAAAATATGGCCCAATCCCTCTCCCGAAATAAACATCAGGAGGTGGAGCGATGAAGAAGCTGCCGAAAATCAACGCGGCCCAAGTGCTCAAAGCCAGTCTGCCCTATGTTATCATCGGGCTGCTGTGTACCAAGCTGGGAGAAGCCTACCGGCTGACAACCGGCGCGGATATTCTGGATAAGGTGCTGGGCACATTTACCACGCTGGGTACGGTCTTTCAAAATCCGTTCCCCAGCCTGCACCCGTTTGATCTTTTCGTGGGTGCTGCTGCGGCTGTGCTGGTAAGGGCCATTCTCTATTTCAAGGCAAAGAACGCCAAGAAGTACCGACACGGGGAAGAATACGGCACCGCCCGATGGGGCACCCAAAAAGATATAGAGCCGTTCATCAACCCCGATTTTTCACAAAATATCCTGTTGACCGATACGGAACGCCTGACCCTGGGCAAGATTGCCGACCCTGAAAAAAGGAACGTCAATCTGAATGTTCTTGTGATTGGTGGTAGCGGAAGCGGCAAGACACGCTACCATATCAAACCGAACCTACTCCAGATGAATGGCTCATATGTGTGCTCCGATCCAAAGGGAACCGTTGTGGAGGAGGTGGGCCGGGTGCTGTTGCAGCAAGGGCATTATAAGCTGAAAATCCTAAACACCATAGATTTCAGCGCGTCCATGCACTACAATCCGTTCCATTACCTGCACAGTGAAACCGACATTCTTTCCCTGGTAACAGTCATCATGGAGAACACCCAGGGCAAGGACAGCAAGGGCGGCGATGACTTCTGGAGCAAGGCGGAAGCCCTGCTGTATCAGGCACTAATCGCCTACATCTACTATGAAGCGCCCGCTGAGGAAAAGAACATGACTACGCTGCTGGATATGCTCAATGCCTGTGAGTGCCGGGAGGACGACGAAAACTTCAAATCGGCTGTTGACCTGCTGTTTGAGCAGTTACAGCAAAAGAATCCTGACCATTTCGCTGTCCGCCAATATCTGAAATTTAAGATGGCCGCCGGAAAAACACTAAAAAGCATTTTAATTAGCTGCGGCGCAAGGCTCGCGCCATTTGACATTCAGGCAGTCCGTGAAATGATGGAGTACGATGAATTGGAACTGGAAAAGCTGGGAGATGAAAAAATCGCACTCTTTGCGGTGGTGTCCGACAGCGATCCGACATTCAATTTTATCTCGGCGATGATGTACTCCCAGATGTTTAACGTGCTCTGCAATCGGGCGCTGACCGTCTATCATGGGCGGCTGCCGGTTCATGTGACTTGCCTTTTTGATGAATTTGCAAACCAAAAAATCCCGAACTGGGAGCATTTGGTCAGCGTTATCAGGTCAAGGAACATATCGGCCCATATCGTCCTCCAGACATACAGCCAGTTAAAAGGAATGTATAAGGACAATGCGGAAACCATTGCGGGCTGCTGTTCGTCGCTGCTGTTTTTGGGCGGCAAAGAAGAAAGCAGTTTGAAGATGGTGTCCACTATGCTGGGAAAGGAAACGATTGATACCTACAATACCAGCGATACGCGGGGAACCTCCCGCAGCTATGGCCTGAACTATCAAAAGCTGGGGAAAGAACTGAAAAGCGTGGACGAATTGGCGGTCATGCCGTCAAGCCGCTGCATTTTACAGGTTCAGGGGGTCAGGCCGTTCTATTCCCGTAAATATGATTTGACCCGCCACCCCATGTATAAGTACACCGCAGACGCGAATCCCAAGTATGCGCTTGATGTAAAAGCGTACCTGGCCCACCGGCTGAAAGTAAAGCCGGAAGATCAATATGAGGTCTACGATCTCGGAGAAGCCGATTCTGAAGAAGCGGCTTAAAGCCCCGCCGTTTGAGTTGCAATTCCCTGTCAAACGGTGGGGCTTATTTTTTTGTTTTTCACCCTATCAACAATTATTTTTCAAATTCAAGGAGGTAAATTTATGGATTTCTTTAACAGTGCGGTATCTTCTCTTTCTACGGTTGTTGTTGCTATCGGTGCCGGTGTCGGCGTGTGGGGAATTATCAACTTGATGGAGGGCTACGGCGGAGATAACCCGGCCAGCAAAAGCCAGGGTGTCAAGCAGCTTATGGCTGGCGGAGGTGTCATTCTCCTGGGCCTTAGAGTCGTTCCCCTGCTGTCCGGCTTATTCAGCTAAGACGCGGGTAACGGCCTATGGATTTTATCATCGACGCAATCAATGAATGGATCAAAAGTTTCCTGATTGAAGCAATCACGGGAAACCTGTCAAATATGTTTGCCGATGTAAATACCAAGGTCGCCACCATCGCGGGGGAAGTGGGCAAGACGCCGGAGCAATGGAACTCCGGCGTCTTCTCCATGATTAACAGTCTGTCACAGTCTGTGATTGTTCCCATCGCGGGCCTTGTTATTGCCGCGATCCTGTCCTATGAGTTGATTCACATGATTGTGGAGAAGAACAACATGCACGATTTCGATACATTCATCTTCTTTAAGTGGATTATCAAGGCGGGAATCGCGGCGTATGTCGTCAGCCATACCTTTGACTTTATCGTTGCCATCTTCGAGGTGGCACAGACGATGGTGCAGCAAAGCGCCGGAGTGATCGACGCGAACGCCAGCATTGACATATCATCGGCCTTAGCGTCCATCACCACAGAATTAGAAGCAAAAGGGCTGGGAGAACTATTTGCCCTGATGTTGGAAACGTGGGTAGTCAGCTTCGCCATGACGGTCATGGGGGCCTGTATCACCATCATCTTGTTCGGAAGAATGATTGAAATTTATATTTACGCCAGCGTGGGGCCGCTGCCCTTTGCCACTTTTGCCAACCATGAATGGGGCAATATCGGCACCAACTATGTCCGGGGGCTTGCGGCCCTGGGGCTGCAAGGCTTCTTAATCATGGTGATTACCGGAATTTACGCAGTCCTGGTCAACACGCTGTCACTATCCGGCGGCGACCTGCACGGGGCAATCTGGTCGTGTGTCGCCTACACCGCGCTGCTGTGTTTCAGCCTGTTCAAGTCGGGCGGCGTGGCAAAGAGTATTCTGAACGCCCATTAAAGCGGGCCGCCACTATGAACGAATAACAGGAGGTGAATGGATTGGCCCATGTAAATATCACAAAGGACTTAACCGAGGTCAAAAGCAAGGTTGTGTTCGGCCTGACCCGCCGCCAGCTTATCTTTTTTGTGCTGGCCGCGCTGGTGGCTGCGCCCACCTACTTTCTGACCCGCGACAGCCTGGGCAACGATATTGCCCTGATTCTGCTGATTGTCACGGCGCTACCGTTTTTCTTCTTTGCACTTTATGAGAAGAACGGCCAGCCGCCGGAAAAGCAACTGAAAAACTATATCCGTGTCCGGTTCCTGACGCGCCATGAGCGCCCCTACCGGACACAGAACCGATTTGCCGCATTGGAACGGCAAGCCTATTTTGACGAGGAGGTGAAGTGGCTTGCTTCAAATACTGAAACTTCCCAGGAGGGAGCCAAAAAAGATGGTCGGGTGGAACGACGAACTGGTGATCCGGCCCGACACGCCCCTGACACCGGCGCAGAAAAAACAACTGGCAAAGGCCATCAAACGGGCAAAGCGCGACGGTAAAATCGCCGCCAGTGCCCAGCAGACCATTCCCTATGAGGAAATGTATCAAAACGGGGTGTGCAGCCTGGGGAACCGCCTTTACAGTAAAAGCGTGGCCTTTGAAGATTGCAGCTATGCCGAGGCTTCCGACGATGACAAGGCTGTGATTTTTGAACTGTATTGCAGGCTGGTCAACTACTTCGGCCCGTCTGTGGCCTTTGAATTGTCCGTAGTCTGCTACTATCCCGATATGGCGGAGTACCGGAAAATCCTGCGGATACCGTCCACCGGCGACGGATTTGACACGATTCGCAAGGAATACAGCGATATGCTGCTCTCCAAGGCGGGCCTGTGTAAAACAGAACGTCGTTTGTGCCTGACCTTTACTGTGGAAGCAGACGATGTTCGTCAGGCGGCTTCCCGGCTGGAACAGATTGAAGCGGACGTACTTGTCCGGTTCAAAGGGATTGGAACCGAGGCTCACGGCATGGACGGTTATGAACGGCTTTTGCTGCTCCACCAGTGCCTGCATTTAGATGAACCGCAAAAATTCCGTTTTAATTGGGATTCCCTGACGGGCACCGGCCTGTCCAGCAAAGACTATATCGCGCCCAGCTCCTTTCAGTTTAAGGAGGGGCGGTACTTCCGCGTCGGCCCGTCAGTCGGCGCGGTTTCCTTTTTGCAGATCCGGGCCACCAAGATTTACGATACCCTGCTCAATGCGCTGCTGAATATCGAAAGCAGCCAGATTGTCAGCATTCACGCCAAAGCACTCGACCAGGGGGCCGCGCTGAAAGCGGTCAAGCGGAAACTGAGCGATTTGGACAAGGCAAAGATTGACGAACAAAAGCGGGCGGTGCGCTCCGGTTTCGATATGGATATTCTGCCGCCCGATCTGGTGACGTTCGGCAAGGAAGCGGAAAAGCTGCTGGAGGATTTGCAGAACCATGATGAAAAGATGTTCATGGTCACAATCCTTTTGGTGCATACCGCCCCCACGAAACAGAAGCTGGAAAACATCATCTATTCGGTGAATGGTATCGCCAACGCCAACAACTGTGACCTGATCCGGCTGGACTATCAGCAGGAACAGGGCTATTTGTCCGCGCTCCCTCTGGGTGTCAATCAGGTGGAAATTCAACGGGGGCTTACCACAAGCGGAACGGCAATCTTCCTGCCGTTCCGTTCCTGTGAGGTATTCCAGCCAGGCGGATTGTACTATGGTGTGAACGCGCAGACGAAACACCTGATTCTGGCTGACCGAAAAACGCTGAAATGCCCCAACGGGATAGTGCTTGGCACTCCGGGTAGTGGCAAGTCCTTTTTCGCAAAAAAGGAAATCGCAAACTCCTTTTTTGCCACGCCCGACCACATTCTGATTCTGGACGTGGAAAACGAATACACCGCTCTGGTGGAGCAGCTTCAGGGCCAGGTACTCTACCTGGCACCGGACAGCCAAAGCTATCTGAATCCGATGGATTTAGACTTATCCACCGATGTAGGGGAATCGCCTATGCTCATGCAGGCCGATTTCCTGCTTTCTCAATGTGAGTTGATGATGGCTTCCTACGGGAACCCGCTTATGCCGATTGAAAAATCGTTGATTGACCGCTGTATCAGTCTGGTGTATCGGGATTATCTGAAACGCCCCACCCCGGAGAATATGCCGATTTTAGGCGACCTGTATCAATGCCTGCGGGCACAGGATAACCACACGGCGGACGATCTGGCTACGGCGATGGAAATTTACGTCACTGGCAGTCTGTCGTATCTGAACCATAGAACCAACGTGGACTTAAATAACCGGCTTGTCTGCTACAACACCAGCAAGATGGGCCAGGGCTTAAAAAAGCTGGTCATGGCAAATGTGCAGAAGCACATCTGGCAGCGCACCACAATTAACCGTTACGCCGGTGTCACCACCCGTATTTTCCTGGACGAATTTCACATGCTCCTGAAAGAGCCGCAGACTGCGGCCTATACAGCCGAGATTTATAAGCGATTCAGGAAATGGAACGGCATTCCCACATCGCTGACCCAGAATGTCAAAGACCTTTTAGCCAGCCCGGAAATTGAAAATATCCTGGAAAACAGCGATTTCATTCTCATGCTCAACCAGGGTGCCAGTGACCGGGGCATTTTAGCCCAGCGGTTAGGGATTTCACCCCAGGAACTGACCCATGTAACCAACAGCGGTGAGGGTGAGGGCCTGCTATTCTTCGGGGATAAGATCATTCCCTTTGTGGATAAATTCCCGCGTGATACACAGCTATACCGCGTTATGACTACCAAGCCCTCCGATCTGGCGGCATAAGGGGCCGCTGATACACAGGGCAGGAAAGGAGATTATTTGTGAACGAAACTTTACAGGTTCCCATCGGAGAACAGGAACATCTTAAAGAATTTTTCAAGCTGTTATCTCAAAACGGCCAGCAACAGGAAGCCTCTGAGTTTTCTTCCCTGGTTACGCAACTGAACCAGATGGAAAAACAGTACACGGCTGTTTTGTCCGAACTGAAAGCAGTCCGGGAGCAGCTTGAGAGCATACAGGATAACGGAATCAAAGCCACGGTGACAAAAAGCGTATCATCGGCACAGCAAAAGGTAGAGCAGGCAAAAGACCAGTTAGGCCATATCAGAACAAGTCTGTCTGATATGGTGAAGCAAACCCTGGCGGCGGTGAAGCAGCACGGCATTTCTGCCCTGAACAAAGCAGCCGACTTTATGGGGATAAAGGCCGCCCTGAACGATATGAGGGATAATCTGAACGCCTCTATCTCCGATACGCAGAAAAGCATAGATCGTATCAACGCTGTGGGGAGTGAACTTCACGCGCTCAATGAGCACGGCAAAAATTTAGGGCGTGCTCTGATTGGCAAGGAAGCCGCCGAACTGACACAGCGGAATGAGGATAAAGGCGTTCTGGCCGCGATTGCAAAACCGTTAAAGAAGTCAAAGGCTATGCTGGAGGGCATGGAAAAAGGCGTGACCCGTGCGTTGCAGAGTATTGACCGTCTGGAAAAGGCTGCGGCCAGGGGGAAAGAAGAAAAGCCCTCTGTCCGTGAGGGCCTGAAAGCGGCGAAGCAACAGGAAAGCAAGGAGAAGCCGCCGACCCCGTCCAAAAAGCATGAAGTGAGTTTGTGATACCAAAATCTGTGAAAGGAGTAAGCCTTAGTATGGTCAATAAATCCTATGAAACGAAAGCGTAATATCTATGACGCGGACGACGCGGCCAGAAGTAAGCGGCTGCGCTTTTCCGCAGAGGAACGGGCCGCCCATGCAGAGAAAAAGGCGGAAGTCCTGGGCCAGAAATTAGAGAAAGCCAAGGCAGAAGTACCCAAGCAGTACCGCCCACGGATAAAGCGGGAATTTGATTCTGCGACTGGCAAAGTCCGCCCTACTCTGCATTTTGAGGAGGAGGTACGGCCACGGGGGAAGAAAAATCCGGCGGCCAAAGGCGCGCTCAAAGCTGGCCGCACCGCTGATCTGGCGGTACACAACAAAATCCGGCAGGTGGAGCATGAAAATGTGGGAACCGAAGCCGCCCACAAAACAGAGTTTGCAGCAGAAAATATAGCGGCTGGTGCGGTCAAAAGCGGCTACCGTTATGCGAAAGACACCCCCTACCGCAAGGTGGATAAGCTGGAGGTCAAGAGTGCCAAAGCCACCGTAAACGCCAATTACCGGGCGGCTGTGCGGGATAACCCGGAACTGCAAAAGCACTCCCTGTCCACGATGTACCAAAAGCGGCGGGTAAAGCGGGAATATGCCAAAGCCTACCGGGAAGCCCATAAAAACGGCAGACGCGGCGCGGCTGCGGTGAAAAAAGCCAAGGAAGCCGTGGGGAACATCGGCCATGCTGCTGTCACGGTCATTAAAAGCAACAAAGGGGTGCTGCTGCTTGTGGGCGGTATCGCGCTGCTGCTTATCATGGTGTTTTCTTCCCTGTCCTCCTGTTCCGTGACAATGGAGGGAGCGATGGGGGCCGTGTTAGGCACTTCCTATACTTCCGAAGATCCTGACATCTTGCAGGTGAACAATGGCTATACCGACCTGGAGAAGCAGTTGGAGCGCCGTATGGCGAACATTGAAAGTGAATTTCCCGGCTATGACGAGTATCAGTATGACGTAGACACCATCGGCCATGACCCCAATGAATTGATTTCGTATCTGACTGCTAAATTCAATGCGTTCACCCCGGCCCAGGTTCAGACGGAGTTACAGGCCCTGTTCGACCAGCAATATATCCTGACTACCCGTGAGGAGGTGCAGATACGCTACCGCACCGTGACCTGGACAGATGAAGATGGCGACGAACATGAGGAGGAAGAAGCCTACGAATATTACATTCTTCATGTGACCCTGCGCAACCGTTCCCTGGGCACGATCCTTTCAGAACGGCTGACAGAGGACGAAAAACAGCGATATGCGGCCCTGCTCCAACTCAAAGGCAATAAGCCCTACCTGTTCGGAGATGACATTTATGCCAATCCCTCCGAGGGTGAGCATTATCAGGTGCCGGGGGAAGTCCTGTCCGACCCGTCCTTTGCCGCGCTGATAACCGAAGCGGAAAAATACCTGGGGTATCCGTATGTCTGGGGCGGCTCCTCCCCGTCAACCTCTTTTGATTGCAGCGGTTTTGTCTGCTATGTTTACACCCATTCCGGTGTTCACAACCTGCCCCGGACTACGGCCACCGGCATTTACAACCAGTGCGCGATTGTATCACGTTCGGAAGCAAAGCCCGGCGACCTGATTTTCTTCACGAAAACCTATAACAGCGACGGGCCGGTGTCGCACGTCGGTATTGTGCGTCCAGAGGGACGAAAGTTAGAAGTAGATTAAAGAAAGGGGGACAGAAAAAAGGCACTACTCCGTAAGATAACACGGGAAACCACCTGCCTAACCGAAAGGCGAAAACTGTACGGGAAAATAGCACGGCAGGAAAGCAGAAAGTTGTTCAAAGACAATAGAGCACGACTGAACTGCAAGGTTAAGTGAATATGAGGATAAAACTAGATTTGTTGAATGTGAGTTCCAAACCTCTGTTACGTGTGGACACAGGAAACTTGTCTGAAACCTGTGGTATGAGTAACGCTGAAAATAAATGCCTTTCAGTGGGTTATCAATTAACTCATACGGTACGCTGGAGAACCAGTAGTAACGGAACGAAAGCATATCCGACAATTCACACTAGCCTACTACTTTCGTCAACTGGAGATTACCTAAACCAGAATGCCAACAATGGCTATGCGTAATGCTCTTGCAGTGATAAATCACAAGGCTATGCTAAGTGAGATGACGCTGAAAATCTGGCAAGGTAACGGAGCTTTCATAGTAGTCTGAGAACCCTGAAAAGACAGGGAAAGCCGTAAAATCGGATACGGGAAAACCGTTCACATGGCGAAGGAAAGCAGTCTTAGCGAATTAAAATTAGAAATTGATTAGGGAGGAAAACCTCAAATGAAACCAACAATGGAGATTTTAACCAAATTACAGGAAAATTCAAAAAAGAACCATGATGAAGTATTTACAAGGCTCTATCGGTATTTACTCCGTCCAGATATATACTATGTTGCATACCAACACCTCTACTCCAACAAAGGAGCAGGAACAAAGGGTGTAACAGACGACACAGCGGACGGTTTTAGCGAAATATATATTGAAAATATCATTGATGCCTTAAAAAATGAAATGTATCAACCAAAACCAGTAAGACGTACATACATCAAAAAATCAAATGGCAAAATGCGTCCCTTAGGACTGCCTGTCTTTACTGATAAGCTGATACAGGAAGCAATACGCATGATATTAGAAGCAATCTATGAGCCTATTTTTTCAGACTACTCTCACGGTTTCCGACCAGCAAGAAGTTGTCATACTGCTCTTGCTCAAATAAAAAAAGAATTTACAGGAGCACGCTGGTTTATAGAGGGCGACATAAAAGGGTGTTTTGATAACATCAATCATGCGGTACTTGTGGAAATTATCAATCAGAAAATTAAAGACGCACGTTTTCTGAAACTCATTCGTTCATTCTTAAAGGCAGGTTATATGGAAGATTGGAAATACCACGAAACATATAGCGGTTGCCCTCAAGGTGGTATCATTTCGCCTATTCTTGCGAATATCTACCTTAATGAATTAGACCGTCACGTAATGAAAATAAAGAAAGAGTTTGATGTGGCAACAAAGGCACGTTATACACCAGAATATACAAAACTGGTAGGACTACGCCAAAGATTACACAACAAAATTAAAAATAGCAACGGTATAGAAAGAGAAAAGCTGATTGAAGAATATAAAACTGCAACGGCTCAAATGCTCAAACTACCAGCGAAACAATGTGACGACAAGAAAATAAAATATGTGCGTTACGCTGATGATTTCCTAATAGCTGTGAATGGCAATCGACAGGATTGTGAGAAGATTAAGCAAGAACTTACAGAATTTATAAGTACCACATTAAAAATGGAACTTAGTCAAGAAAAAACTCTGATTACACACAGTAATACTCCTGCTCGTTTTCTTGGATATGATGTCAGAGTACGCCGTGACCAGCAGATTAAACCAAAAGGAAAATTCAAAACCCGTTCTATGAATAACAAGGTGGAATTGAGTATTCCATTCAAAGACAAGATAGAGAAATTTTTATTTTCAAATGGAATTGTAAAGCAGAGGTCAGACAATGGGAAATTAGAACCTATACACCGACCACAACTGCTTAATAGGACAGATTTGGAAATAGTGACTATTTATAATGCAGAATTAAGAGGTATCTGTAATTATTATGGATTGGCAAGCAATTTTAACAAGCTAATCTATTTCAATTATCTTATGGAATATAGTTGTTTGAAAACACTTGCAGGAAAGCACCGTTCTAAAGTTTCTAAAATTAGAGCTATGTATAAAGACGGTACAGGCAAATGGGCTATTCCTTATGAAACTAAAACAGGAATAAAGAAAATGTATTTTGCGAATTATGCTGACTGCAAAGGAAAGAAGTTTACTGATATTGTTCCACAAACAGCTAAAAATTATTCCCATGACGTAACAACATTAGAAAGCCGATTAAAGGCGAAGATATGTGAAGTATGTGGGTGTACGGAAAATGACAGATACGAAATTCATCATGTAAACAAGGTTAAAAACCTTAAAGGGAAATCAGAATGGGAAAAGATAATGATAGCCAAAAGACGGAAAACAATCGTGGTATGCCACAAGTGTCACATGGCTATACATCATGGCGAAAAGAAATAACCTGTAACGGAGCAAAGATGGAGAGCCGTGTGCATTGAGAAATGCAAGCACGGTTCGGGGAGAGGACTGCACAAACCTACCTTAGAAATAAGGAAAGGCGGTGCTTTCCTACTCTACTATGTGGGCGACGGAATGATGATTCACTGTGGTTCCCCAATCCAATACGCCAACATCAATTCCTCCTACTGGCAGGAACATTTCTATGCGTTTGGGCGGCTTTAACCGCCCGGAAAGGAGTTTTACATGAACGGAAAAATTCAGAAAGTTGAAGCCGAGATTGAAAAAGTCAAGGCTAAAATCACAGCCCAGCAAGCGCGGCTGCGTGAGTTGGAGCAGCAGAAAACCGAACTGGAAAATACGGAAATCGTCGGCATGGTTCGTGGGCTGGACGTTTCCCCCGAAGAACTGGCGACGCTCATTCAGGCGATCCGCAGCGGCAAGGCTGGCGGTTCGCCTGTTGCTTTATCCGCAGAAAAGGAGGATTTGGAAGATGAAGAATAAGCTGCGCTCCCTTACCGCACTGCTGGCCGTGGTGCTGTGCGTCAGTGTATTTTCTATCCCGGCCTATGCACAGAGTAGCGAACCGCAGACCGAACAGGCGGCAGAAGAAACCGCAGAGCCGGAACAGGCCACCCCGAACCCGTTTACCCCCAAGGGCACCGGAACCGTGCTGGATAATGCCACCAGTGAGGACGAAAAAGAGTTTTATACCATTGTGACCCCGGACGAAAACGTATTTTATCTGGTGATTGATAAACAGCGCGACGCGGATAACGTGTATTTTCTCAATGCTGTCACAGAATCCGATTTGATGGCCCTGGCGGAAAAAGACGGGGATACCACCACCGCACAGCCGGTGGAGCCGGAACCGCAACCTACGGTCACACCCCAGCCGGAGGAACCTGTGACAGAGGAACCAAAGGAACCGGAACAGCCGCAGACCCAGGGAACCAGCCCCCTTATGATGGTTCTGATTGGTGTGGCGGTGCTGGCCGTGGGCGGCCTGGGCTACTACTTCAAGATTTATAAACCAAAGCATGAACTGGACGACGCTGCCGATCTTGATGAATTTGAGTTTGAGGGGCCGCAGGAAGAAACCGTCCGGGAGGAAGATTTGGAATCCACCGAATTAACCGCCGAGGAGGAAGCCGAACAGCGCCGGCTTTATGAGGAGGAACAGGACGAACCGGAGGAAATGGACGATGGCCCTGTTCAGTAACAGGCCGGGGCTGGAACGCATGATGAAGCAGAAACCTGATGGGCGGCGGGAGCCGGAGCCACCGGCTCTCCCGTCCGACCACCCCTGCTATGGCTGTGCCTATGGCATGGGGCGGCGCTGTATTGGTGTCTGCTACAAAGAATTGCTGGCCGAAAGGAGGAAACACGCATGAAATTAGTCATTGCGGAAAAGCCCAGTGTGGCGCAGAGTTTGGCGGCTGTGCTGGGTGCCAATCAGAAAAAACAGGGATATTTGGAGGGCGGCGGCTGGCTGGTAAGCTGGTGTGTCGGGCATTTGGTGGGGCTGGCCCCCGCCGACGCATACGACCCCAAGTATTCCAACTGGACATATGAAGATCTGCCCATCGTGCCGACACAGTGGCAGTTTACCGTGGACCCTGGGAAAAAGGATCAGTTTCAGGTGCTGGCCGACCTGATGAACCGGGCCGATGTGGACGGTTTGGTATGCGCCACCGACGCAGGCCGTGAGGGGGAACTCATTTTCCGTCTGGTGTATCAACAGGCCGGGTGTAAGAAACCGATGGAACGGCTGTGGATTTCGTCGATGGAGGAGGAAGCAATCCGGGCGGGCTTTTTGGCCCTGCGCCCCGGTGCAGACTATGACCGGCTGTTTGAAGCGGCCCTGTGCCGCGCCAAGGCTGACTGGCTTGTGGGGATCACCGGCACACGGTTGTTTTCCACCCTGTATCACCGCACTTTGAGCGTGGGGCGTGTGATGACCCCGACCCTGGCCCTTGTGGTGGAACGGGAAAATGCCATTGAGGGATTCAAAAAAGAAAAATTCTATGTAGTGGAACTGGACTGCGGCTTTCCCGCAGCCAGTGACCGGCTTCAGGAGCGCAAAGCGGCGGATAAGCTGCAAGCGGCCTGCACAGGGCAAACGGCTGCTGTCCGCAGCGTGGAGAAAAAACAGAAATCCACCCAGCCGCCCAAGCTGTACGACCTGACTTCCCTCCAGCGTGACGGGAACCGGCTGATGGGCTACACGGCCCAGCAGGTTTTAGACTATGCCCAGGCGTTGTACGAAAAGAAGTTGTTGACCTATCCCCGTACAGATTCCAATTATCTGACCGAAGATACGGCGGCCACCGTGCCGGGGCTGGTGGAAGTGGCTGTTCAAAGCCTGCCCTTTTCTGTAGAGGTGGGGCCGCCTGATGTGGCCCGCGTAGTAGATGGTTCCAAGGTCAGTGACCATCATGCCCTCCTGCCCACCATGCAGGTACGAAGTGATACCCTGGCCGCCCTGCCCGCCGGGGAACGGAATGTCCTGACCCTGGTTATAGTGCGGCTGCTGTGTGCTGTAGGAGAAAAACAGGTTTATGAGGATACGGCGGCGGCACTGGAATGTGGCGGCGTGTCCTTTTCGGCCAGGGGCCGTGTGGTGACGGTTCCCGGCTGGAAAGCCATAGAGCAGATGTTTCTTTCCACGCTGAAGCAGAAAACGGAGAAAGAAGAACCGGAGGCCCGCGCCCTGCCGCCGCTTGCCGAGGGCCAGACGTTTTCCGGGTGTAAAGCTGCGGTGCGTGAGGGGGCCACAAGCCCACCCAAGCATTTCACGGAAGATCTGCTGCTGTCCGCGATGGAACATGCCAGCGCGGAGGAATTTGCAGAGATTGAGGGTGTGGAGCGTACCGGCCTGGGAACCCCGGCCACCCGCGCCGGAGTGCTGGAAAAGCTGGTGCGCGGCGGTTTTCTGGAACGCAAGGGCCGCCAGCTTCTTCCTACGAAAAAGGGGCATAACCTGATTGTCGTGCTGCCGGACAGTATCAAGTCGGCCAAGCTGACAGCACAGTGGGAAGCCGCCCTAAAAGATGTGGAGCACGGCCAGCAGGCCGCCGCTGACTTCCTGACCAGGATTGAACGCATGGTTGCCGATCTGGTGGAGGGCTATCGGGCTGTCCAGGCGGATACGGCCCTGTTCGACCTGCGGGAAAGCATTGGGAAATGCCCCCGCTGCGGAAAAGATGTGGTGGAAAGCAAGCTGAGTTTCCAATGCTCTGATCGTTCCTGCGGCTTTACCATGTGGAAGAATGACCGCTTTTTTACAAACAAGCATAAAGAACTGACAAAATCCATAGCCGCCGCCCTGCTGAAAAAAGGGCGCGTCAAAATGAGTGGCCTGTTCAGTGAAAAGAAAGGGACCACCTACGACGCGGTGGTGGTGCTGGACGATACCGGGAAATATGTGAACTACAAGCTGGAATTTGAGCCGAGGAAAGCAGGTGAAAAGAAATGAATGAGGAACAGAAAAAATGGGATGTGGTGCCCTTTGACACCTTTGAACAATACCTGGGGCCGCGCTACGAAAATGTTCCCGGCGTGGAGTACATTTTGGAAAATGGAACGCTTCTCTATTTCATGGAGGAAGCCCCCGGCGTATATGAATCCGCCGATCATACTGTGACCGGCGCGACGGATAAGCCCAAGCTGTATGTACCCGTTTACGATGGCGACGAATTGCAGCCCTCCTCTTTTGCGGAGGTCGGTGCCCGTGAGCAGTTTGCGGCTATCACGGATTTCACAGTTACAATGGGCCTGCCCGGTGTGAATCAGCGGCAGGAACCGGGCTTTGTGTTGGACAATGGCCTTGTACTGCTGGAAAGTGAACGTGACAGCCAGGGCAACTATAAGGCCGGTGCCGGTATGGACGGAATGTTTCTTCAAACTGGGCGGGTGTTCGCGCCGATCCGCTACGATGGCGGGGAGATCATCGCCTTTGTGGAGCAGCCCCCGGCGCGGGAACGTGAGCAGGAACAGGCAAAGGCCCCGGAACCGGAAAAGCCTGCCCGTGTCAATCAGGGCTATACCATTCTGGAAAGCGTGGACGCTGGCGGCGTGGAGTTTGTTTTGGGGGAGAATCCAAAGGCCGTACAGCCTTTTGTCACCTGGCGGCGCGTGGACGGCGGCGGCCCCACGGATTTCACCTGGGGCCACTACTATAACGATTATCAATCGGCAAAGCGTGATTTGATGGGCCGCGCCCAGGAGCAGCTAAATGACCAGAATGAGGGGAAGCCGCCCTCTCTGCGGGCAAAGCTGCGAATGGCACAGGAGAATAAATCCCTGCCCGGCCCCCATCGGCCCGCCCCGGAGAAAGAGAGGTAACGCCCATGACGTTGACGAAAGTGGAACAGGAAACGATTGTTTTATTCAATGAAGCGGAGGCCACGGCCAGCGTCTATACCCACAATGCCGCCTTGCAACGGATATTGCTGGAACTGTGTCAATCCCACCCGGCCCAGGCCAGCCGGACGGAGGACAACCGGCATGGCGGCCTGACCTTTGAGATACCGAAGAAGTGGGTGAAAATCGCACCGCCGCGGGCGCTCTCCGAAGCACAGAAAAAGGTTCTGGAGGATATGAACCGCAGGAACCAGGAACGCAGAAAGTAAGAACAGGCGGTATCTCTTTCCAGATACCGCCTGCTACTTCTCCGCATTTTTCAGTTGCTTAATAAACTCAATCATGGCCCGAATATCCTGCTCCGACATCGTGTGAATGTAGCCGATGGCTTCCTGCTCAATCAAGGAAGTTTCGTGTTCCTCGTTGAAAAATTCCATCGGTGTTGTACCCAGGTATTCACAGATATAAAGAAATTCGCTCATAGATGGGAGCGCCCTGCCGGACGTGATACTGCGGATATAGCTGGTACTGTGACCTAAATCCAGGCTCATTTTTCGTTCAGAAACCTGCTTTTGCTGCCGCAGCTTGGTAAGCCGGTTGCGTATAAATTGTTCGTCCATCATCATTCCTCCTGTTGGTAATTTTAATTCACGCAAAAGGCAAAACCGAGCGATTGTATCGCCAATTTTGTTGAATTAAGCGATACAATCGCTTATAATGTCATTGAATAAGCGAATATAGTTTTTACCCAGGAGGAAATTTTATGAGCATGAGGAGAATTTACCGGAAAGTAGCAAAAGAATACGGCGTCACCCCAAAGGAAGTACGGCAGGAAATACAGCATTGCATTACAGCCGCCTATACCGACCCACTGAACCAAAATGAGATAACAAAAGCCTACCAGAAGCGGGTGCCGTGCAAAGGCAGCATACCCACACCGGAAGAATTCCTCCGGTATATGGCCGACAATGTAACACAGGAAGATTCATAAGAAAATGAGTAAACAACACTCGGAATTTGCTGACAGCAGGTTCCGAGTGTTGTTGTTTGAAAGGAGGTTCCTATGGCTGAGAAATGGCAAACCATTTCGGAACTGGCGGAAACGACCAGCAGGCAGGTCACACAGTCGCCGGAACAGTGGCGGCGATTCCTGACAACGGCGGGCCGCTTCTATAAAGCCTATGATTTTGACGATCAACTTTTGATTTATGCGCAGAAGCCGGACGCAACGGCCTGTGCGGATATGCCTACTTGGAACAACAAAATGCGCCGCTGGGTCAACGGCGGCAGTACGGCCATTGCCCTGGTCCGTAAAGGATACGGCGGCAAGCCCTATCTTGACTATGTGCATGATGTGGCGGACACCCACCCTGTCCGCGGAGGGAAAGACCCGTGGCTGTGGAGCATGGACGATGATTCCCGTATGCCGGTTATGGAACGGCTGCGGGAAGTTTTTGGTGCCGAGGGTGGAAATGACCTGGGTGATCTGCTCATGGACGCGGCGGCCAAGTCCGTGGAGGATACCTATGGCGATTACCTGACGGATTTGATATATGAGAAAGAGGACAGCTTTTTAGAAGAACTGGACGATCTCAACATCGAGGTCACATTCCGCGATACCCTGCGGGCCAGCGTTCAATATGCTGTCCTGACCCGGTGCGGCCTGGACGCTTCCCGCTATCTGGACGAGGAAGATTTACGCGGCATTACGAATTTCAACACCATCGCCACCTTAGCCTGCCTGGGTACGGCCACGGCCCAGGTGAACCGCACAATCCTGCTGGAGATTGGCGACACGATTCGGAACATAGAACGGGAAAAGGTCAAAAAACCTCTTGCAAAACAGGAAGCGGTGGCTTATAATGATGGCAGGAACTTTAACACATTAAAGCGCGAAAGGGGCGATAAAGATGGCATTGACATACAGCAAACAGAACGGCTATCTGGTGCCGAACCTGAAAATGGACGAAACGGACGGGAAAGCGCAGACCCTGGGCCGGTTCGGGAGAGCCAGAGAGAAATATCTGATGGAACACAGGAAAGGGCTGTACAGTACGATGGTGCTCAACGGCAAACTATGGAAGCACCTGACGGAGATCGACAAGGCGGCGCAGGCACAGGTGGACGCGCTGATGGCGGAGATGGCAAGGAGCCAGGGCGTGAACGAAGCCCTGAAAGCGGCCAATCAAATGGATTGGGTGCAGAAAATGAACAACATCAGGCTGGCGGCGGAGGAAGTCGTGCTGAACGACCTGATTTACAGCTAAAGAAGCAGGAAGAAACGGCGGGGGG
>NZ_KE992773.1:0-39316 GCF_000466465.2 Clostridium sp. KLE 1755 | reverse complement strand
TAAACCCTGCCGTTTCTTCTTCTGCGGAACTGGAGGAACCATTCTCCACCCAGCCAGCCTACCGGCAAATGACATTGTTTGATCTGCCGGAGGTACAAATTGAAAAAATTGCCCAAAAAGAAGCGGAGGCTGCGGCCCCCGCTTCTTCCCGTTCCAGGCAAAAAAAGAAAGAGCAGCCCCAGGGGAACCCTCTGGAAGCGGCCCGCCGGAACCTGTTTGCTGAAAGCGGCAAAGAGGATAACCAGCTTTCTCTTGACCTTGCCGCTATGACAGGCCGCGAATCGGCTTCCGGCCCGGATATCCAGGAAGCGGAGCCGGTGCCGCCCCGTACCCTCAAAGAGATTTACGCAGAATATCAGCCGGTGGTGCTCTCCCGTGTCCTGAATGATGAAGCCTACCAAAATGCACTGAAAAACAGCGATCCGGAAAATATTCGCATAGAGGGTGACGCTGCTGTAAAACGGGCGGTGCTGGCGGTTAATGAACCGGAACTGCTGCGGCTTTACTATGACTTCCCGGAATTTCATACCCGGCTCCACAAGGAAGTGCTGGAAAAGGCGGGGGCGGCTCTGACTGTATCCCAGCCGGAAGCAGCCGGGGGCGGACCGTTAGAAGCCCAAAAGGAGGGTGCCCAGGGAAAGTTACCACCCCAGGCGGTTCCGGTTGTTGAAAGTGCCGGCGCGGGCGGCTCTGATAGCCTTAAACCGTCCGCAAATGTCAGTGCCGTTCCTGCTCGTGACCCGCTGGCCCCGGCTTATCAGGTGGGCGATTCCGTTTATCTGGAAGATACTCTGTTTCAAGTCACCGGCTTAAAACCGGACTATGTGGAATTGCTTGATCCGGCCCTGGCCTATCCTATTTTTCGCTCGGAACGGATTGAAAACTTTGAACGGCTGCTGCGCCAGGATTCGCGGAATGGAGCCATTACGGAATTTCTGGCACCGGCTGTAAACAGCATTGACGCGGATCTCCGGGAAGTCCTGACCGGCGATGGCGGACTGTTGGAACAACGGGATAAGGAACTGCTTGCAGAGTGCTTCCGGGCGGGCGATGGCAACACCCGCATAGCCCAGCGGCTTTCCGATACCTATGCCGGAACCGCCGAAACGATGGAACTTGTGACCGGGGAAACAGCGGACTATTTTGCCAGCACCACCAGCCTGGAAATCAACATTTTTGATAAATACGATACCAAACGCACTTATTCCTGGGCAGACCTCGCGCCGGTTCTGCGTTCCCTTTATCAAGCGGAGCAGAACGGATTTTTCCATGAGCCGGTCATACAGGAGCCGGTGACGTTACAGGGGCCGCCCTCCTATCAGGTGGGCGATTCGGTTCATCTTCCTCTCCCTGGCCGGAATATTGCTGGCACTATCGGCTATGTGGGAGAACTCGATGTACGGATAGATACCGGCCCCTATTCCTGGAGCCATGAAACCATCAGCCGCCCGCAGTTTGAAGAAGCCCTGCGGCATGATGAACGAAATGCCGCCCTGTTCCCGCACGTTCCCGACCTAACCGGCCAATCCATTACCCGAAAGGGAGATTCCCTGACCATCGGCAACGGCCCCGCCACCCATGAGATAGATATTACCGTAACCGATGAAGAATGGCGGCAAATCAAAGAGGCCATTCCCGATCAAGCAGAAATGCAGCCGGAACAGGCACCTGCCGCAGAAAATTTCCATATCACCGATCCTGACCTGGGGGCAGGCGGCCAGAAAACCAAGTTTCAGAATAATGTGGCGGCAATTCGGCTCTTAAAAGACCTGGAATCCCAGGGCCGTTTGGCTGCCCCGGAGGAACAGGAAGTCCTTGCCCGGTATGTGGGCTGGGGCGGACTGCCCCAGGCATTTGACGAAGCCAATGAGAAATGGGCTGCGGAATATGCCGAACTGAAAGAACTGCTGACCCCGGAGGAATATGCGTCGGCCCGTGGCTCTACCCTAAACGCCCATTACACCAGCCCCACGGTCATTCAGAGTATCTATGAAGCGGTGGGCCGTATGGGGATTCAGCCGGAAACTGTTTTAGAACCGGCGATGGGGGTAGGCAACTTCTTCGGGCTGCTGCCGGAAACTATGCAGGGCGCTACTCTGCTGGGGGTGGAACTGGACAGCATTACCGGGCGGCTGGCAGGCCAGCTTTACCCCCAGGCTAAGATTCTGGTAGACGGTTTTGAACATACCAACCTGCCGGATAACTCCATTGATCTGGCGGTGGGCAACGTGCCTTTTGGAAATTATAAGCTGCCCGATCCCCGCTATGACAGCAAAAACCTGTTGATACACGATTACTTTTTTGCGAAAACACTGGATAAAGTGCGGCCGGGCGGCATTGTGGCGTTCATATCCTCCAAGGGAACTCTGGATAAACAGGACAGCACGGTGCGGGAATATCTGGCGCAAAAGGCCGACTTGCTGGGCGCGGTGCGCCTGCCTAACAATGCCTTTGCTAAAAATGCCGGTACGGAAGTCACCAGCGATATTCTGTTCCTCCAAAAGCGTGAAAGCCCGCCGGAACAGCTGCCGGAGTGGGTACATCTGGGCCAGACTGCGGACGGTATCCCCATCAACCGCTATTTTGAACAGCACCCGGAAATGGTGCTGGGTACAATGGCCTGGGATAAAAGCATGTACGGCAATGAGAAAGAAACCACCTGTGAGCCGGTTCCTGGTGCCGCGCTGGAAGAACAGCTTGCGGCTGCGATAGAAAATTTAAGCCAGCCGGATCAGCGTTTGCTTCAGGAAAAAACCGAAGTTACGGTTGATGAACTGTTGGAAAGCCTGGAAGCCCCTGACCCGATGGCGCGGAATTTCAGTTATACGGAAATCGGCGGGAAGCTGTACTTTCTTGAAAACGGCGATAAAACGGCTGTTGATTTGCCCGCTGCCACCGCCCAGCGTATCCGTGGAATGATTGGGCTGCGGGAAATTACCCGTAACCTGATTGATTTGCAGCTTTACGATGGCACCGACGAGGAGATTAAGCAGGCCCAGGCCAAGCTGAATACCGCCTATGACGCTTTTACCGCAAAATTCGGATTGCTGAACAGCACCGGCAACAAACGGGCGTTTGAGCAGGATTCCGCCTACTGCCTGCTTTGCTCCTTAGAAATTCTGGACGAGGACGGGAATTTAGAGCGCAAGGCGGATATGTTCACCAAGCGTACCATCAATCAGCAGGTTTCCATCGACCATGTAGATACCGCCAGTGAAGCCCTGGCCGTTTCCATCGGGGAACGAGCCTGTGTTGACCTGGGCTTTATGTCTACACTGCTGGGCAGGCCGGGCGATGTGGAACCTATCATCGAGGACTTAAAGGGTGTTATTTTCAAAAACCCCGAAGCCGGTTCCAATCCCTATGCCGGTTGGGAAACGGCTGATGAATACCTGTCAGGCAACGTCCGCAAAAAGCTGGCCGCTGCGCGGGTGGCTGCGGAGCGTGACCCGGCCTTTGCTGATAACGTGGCTGCGCTGGAACAGGCCCAGCCAAAAGACCTGTCCGCCGCTGAAATTGATGTGCGGATCGGCGTTACCTGGATAGATACCAGGTATTACACACAGTTTGTCCATGAACTGCTGAAAACTCCCGGCTACCTGCATGAGCAGGTACAGGCCCGGTATTCCCCGGCCACCGGAGAATGGAATGTCAGCGGGAAATCACGGGACAGCGTGAATAACTCCCTGGCCTATGTGACCTATGGCACCAAGCGGCGCAACGCCTACGCGATTATTGAGGACAGCTTAAATCTGCGGGATACCCGGATTTACGATACAATCCACGACCCGGACGGTTCTGATAAACGGGTGCTGAATGTCAAGGAAACCATGCTGGCCCAGCAAAAGCAGGAACAGATACGGGAGGCGTTCAAAAGCTGGATATGGAAAGACCCGGAGCGTCGGGCCGATCTGTGCAGGAAGTATAACGAACTCTACAACGCAATCCGGCCCCGTTCCTACAATGGCGACCATATCCGCTTTTCCGGTATGAACCCGGAAATCTCCCTGCGGCCCCATCAGCGTAATGCCGTGGCCCGTATGCTCTACGGCGGGAACAGCCTGCTGGCCCACTGTGTCGGTGCTGGCAAAACCTTTGAGATTGTAGCTGCGGCCATAGAATCCAAGCGTCTGGGGCTGACGAAAAAAAGCCTTGTAGTGGTGCCGAACCACCTGACCGAACAATGGGGCGCGGACTTCCTGCGGCTCTACCCTGGGGCCAACGTCCTGGTGGCCACCAAAAAAGACTTTGAACCGGCCAACCGGAAGAAATTTTGCAGCCGGATTGCTACCGGCGACTATGACGCTGTGGTGATTGGGCACAGCCAGTTTGAGAAAATCCCTCTTTCCCCGGAGCGTCAGAAATCCATTCTTCAGGAACAGATCGACCAGGTAATCGACGGTATTCAGGAGGCCAAGGCACAGGACGGCGAACGCTACACCATTAAGCAGCTGGAGAAATCCCGAAAGAGCCTGGAAGCGCGTATGGCCAAGTTAAACGACCAGAGCCGCAAGGACGATGTAATCACCTTTGAGGAACTCGGCGTAGATAAGCTGTATGTGGACGAAGCCCACGGCTTCAAAAATTTGTTCCTGGCAACGAAAATGCGGAACGTGGCCGGTATCGGCCAGTCCGAAGCGCAGAAGTCCTCCGATATGTTTGCCAAGTGCCGGTATCTGGACGAGATCACCGGCGGGCGCGGTGTCGTCTTTGCAACGGGAACCCCGGTCAGTAATTCAATGGTCGAACTCTATACCATGATGCGCTACCTGCAATATGACATGCTGAAAGAAAGCGGCCTGGAACACTTTGATAGCTGGGCGGCCAACTTTGGCGAAACCATCACCGCGCTGGAGATGGCCCCGGAGGGCTATACTTTAGTAAGACGATAAATAATGCGTTCCTAAATTGAAAATAGGATATCAAAATCGGTTTTGGAACTTCAAGAATTTTTTTGATTTTCTTGAAAAACAGTTCCGCTTTGTACCCCTATTTTCTCCTATTAGTAGAGGGAGTAATACTTTTAATACTAAACAGATTACATAAGGAAAGGAGGTTAAGAGAATGTCAAGGACTTCAAAGATTACAGCACTTTATGAGCGTTTATCAAGAGATGATGACCTTAATGGTGAGTCAAATTCAATAACCAACCAAAAACAATACTTGGAAGATTACGCCCGAAGAAATGGCTTTACGAATATCCGCCATTTTACTGACGATGGTTTTTCGGGTGTGAATTTCAATCGTCCGAGTTTTCAGGAGTTGATTAAGGAAGTAGAAGCAGGAAATGTCGCAACGATTATTGTTAAGGATATGAGCCGATTAGGACGAAACTATCTGCAAGTCGGCTTTTATACGGAAGTTCTGTTCCCACAGAAAGATGTCCGTTTTCTTGCAATAAACAACAGCATTGACAGTAATAATGCTTCTGATAATGACTTTGCCCCATTTTTGAATATAATGAACGAATGGTACGCCAAAGACACAAGCAATAAAATCAAGGCTGTGTTTGACGCCCGTATGAAAGACGGGAAGCGTTGCAGTGGTTCAATCCCTTATGGATATAACCGATTAGCAACCGACAAACAAACGCTTGTCGTTGACCCTGTGGCTTCTGAGGTAGTAAAGCGTATCTTTCTGCTTGCCAACGAGGGAAAAAGTCCGAGAGCAATCGCTGAATTGCTTACCGAAGAAAAGGTTTTAATTCCGGCGGCACACGCAAGGGAATATCACCCCGAACAGTATAATGGAATAAAGTTTACAGACCCGTATCTTTGGGGAATGTCAACCATAAGAGGGATTTTAAGCAGACAGGAATATCTCGGTCATACCGTTTTGCGTAAATCGGTCAGTACGAATTTCAAACTGCACAAAAGGAAGAATACCGATGAAGATGAACAGTATGTATTTTATAATACGCACGAGCCTATCATCACGCAGGAACTTTGGGACAGCGTTCAGAAGCGAAAGAAACGAGCAAACAGAACAGCCACAAAAGGTACGCATAGCAACCGTTTAAGCGGTTATCTGTACTGTGCAGATTGTGGAAGAAGAATGACCCTGCAAACGCATTACAGTAAAAAAGACCGTTCGGTGCAGTATTCTTACCGTTGCGGTGGGTATGCAAGCAAAGTAAACTCCTGCTCTGCCCATTCAATTAGTGCTGATAATGTTGAAACCTTGATATTATCGGCTGTAAAACGATTATCAAGATTTGTTCTGAATGACGAAGAAGCCTTTGCAAAAGAACTTCAAGCCTTATGGAATGAAAAGCAGACAGAAAAGCCAAAGCAGAATAAATCGGAATTGCTCCGTTTTCAGAAGCGATACGATGAGCTTTCCAAACTCATTCGTGGTTTGTATGAAAATCTTGTTTCGGGTTTACTGCCCGAAAGACAGTACAAGCAACTGATGAAGCAGTACGATGACGAGCAGGCTGAACTGGAAACGAAGATTGAAGTAATGGAAAAGGAACTTGCCGAAGAAAAAGTAAATGCTGTTGATATTAAGCATTTCATTTCTTTAATTCGCAAGTGCAAAGAGCCGACAGAAATTTCCGATTTGATGTTTGCTGAACTCATTGACAAGATTGTGGTATATGAAGCAGAGGGTGTGGGAAAAGCAAGGACACAAAAGGTTGATATTTACTTCAACTATGTCGGGCGGGTCGATATTGCTTATACAGAAGAAGAACTTGCTGAAATAAAGGCACAGGAAGAACAGATCGAGATGGAACGCTTGGCAAAACAGCGTGAGCGTGAAATAGCCTACCGAGAGAAGCGAAAGGCGAAAAAACTCGCTGAAACCGGTGGAGAAATCGTCAAGACAAAGATATGCCCTCACTGTCAAAAAGAGTTTGTGCCTACAAGTAACCGACAGATATTCTGTTCAAAGGATTGCTGCTATCAGGCAAGGCAGGACCAAAAGAAAGCCGACAGAGAAGCAGAAAGAGGAAATCATTATTATCGTCAGCGTGTCTGTGCTGTGTGTGGCAGTACCTACTGGCCTACACACAGTCAGCAGAAATTCTGTTCCGAGGAATGTCAAAAGCAAAACCACAACGAGAAATCTTTGGAATTTTATCACAAGAAGCAAAAGGAGAAATCAGAATGCAAAGATTTATTACAGACGAAAGAACTGGTATCCAGTACGAACTCATCGGAGATTATTACTATCCCTGCTTGACGATAGAAAACGAAGAACCGTCTACGCTCATAAAATACGGAAGAACGAGGGAAAAATATTTAAGGGAACACAAGAAAGTCTTATATTTCAATCTGCTTACAAGCGGAAAGTTATATGAACACCTTGCTGAAATTGATACTTCGGCGTGTAATATGGCGGAGTATCTGATAAAGGAAATGGCAAGAAAACAAGGTGTGACGGAACAACTGAAAGCGGAGGATATGATGAGATGGGTCGGATTGATGAATAATATCCGAGCCTGTGCAGATGAGATTGTATTGAACGATATTGTGTATTCCTAATAGCATACCAGCCGAAAAGGAACTGCTGTCTTAATTGATGGCAGTTTTCTTTTTCGGGAAGTATTCAAGAAGTCATTAAGTTGTGAGTGTAGTCGAAGTAGTTTGAAGTATTGAAAAAAATGATGACTTTTGTTATAATGTTTAATGGAAGGTTGTATTTTATTAGGAATAACGAAATGAATTTGTAGGTGAGAGTATGAAGAAGAATAGAAAATACAAAAAGATAAAGATAATAATGGTTTTTACAACAGTCTTGCTTATAGCGTTTGTAGCAGTAGTTGGATTATATAAAACAGGGATTTATCGTTTTGATTTTTTTAAGGATGTGTATAAAAAAATCGATTTTCAACTGAGTACAAATGAGCTTAACATTCCTCAGGACGCTCTTTCGTTTTCTGTTTATGATATTGAACAGGGTGAATATTTATTTTACGAGGGAGATAGCCAATTGCCCACAGTAGCAAGTTTGGCAAAACTATTTGTCATTGACTATGCTTTGACAAAAGTTAACTTGGAAGATGTTATTGAAGTAAATCAAGAGGTATTGGATCTTGTGCCGGCTGGGTCATCTTTAGCAAATCTAAAAGTTGGGAAGTACACAGTAAAAGAAATAATGGAAGCTATGCTTGTTCCTTCGGGAAACGATGCTGCCTATTCGTTGGCATATTATATTGCTAAAAATGAATTAGGAGAGGGCTATACAGCAACGGAATATATAAATTATTTTATGACAGAGCTAAGTGAGTATTTAATTGAAGAAGGCTATTCTAAAACAAATTTGTATAATGATCCGAGCGGGGCAGCTATGTCAGCCGATACACATTTGGATGATATTAATCGTGTAGCCTTGAAGCTTTATAATTATGATTTTGTTAAAGAATGTGTAGGGAAAAGCACTTTCTCAATTCAAACTCCACAAGGTGAATTTACTTGGAAAAATACCAATAAGTTTTTAGATAAAAAGTCACCGTACTATAATGAAAATGTAAAAGGAATAAAAACAGGAACTATGGCATCTTCCTATAATATTGTTGTTCTTTATAAAAAAGATGGCAAGGAATATTTGATTACCTGCTTGGCATCATTATCAGATGAAGGAAGATATAAAGCAGTGCAGTCCGCTATAAATACAATTATTAAATGATGTCGAAATATCTTTTAATTAAAGCGTTAAAGTGTCGTGGACAAGATAAAGATTAGTTTGGTGAAACAACAATAGTTGAAGTACGAAAAACATCGTAGAAATACGGTGTTTTTTGTTACCCCAAACCCTACAATTTTATACATAACCACAGGTTAGTACAAATACCTTGTGTGATTTTTTGAAAGGCTTAGAAAGGCAATTTTGCCCGATTTTCGCCCCGAGAAATGACAGAAACAAGGCAGTAAGTATCTTCCCTGTGGTTTTTTGTTTTCAGGCGGAAAGGAGGATTGATATGCCGAGAATGAGTAAGAAACGGAAACAAGAGTGGGCATTGTTTCTGAATGAAAGAAATCGCATTACCTACAACGAACTTTGCAGAAAATGCAGTAATGACTGTAAGCAGAGTTTCCGCTGTATCGTGGTGCTCTGCCCGAAGTATTTATCGAAAAGGAGAACGAAGAACAATGATGAAAATGGAAAATGAGATGAATGTAAATGTACCGCTTGAAATTATCAAGGCAAGTGAGATTGAACCGAAAGAAGTGAAATGGCTGTGGTATCCGTATATTCCGTTCGGCAAGGTTACGCTCTTGCAGGGCGATCCTGGCGATGGGAAAAGCAAGTTAATGCTTTCCATAGCCGCCCTGCTCTCAAAGGGAGAACCTCTCCCCTTTACCGAAGAAGAAACAGAGCCTATGACAGTCATCTATCAGACAACGGAAGATGATGCAGACGATACGGTAGTCCCCCGTTTTAACTCTGCCGGTGGGAACGGAGAAAATCTTATCTTCATCAAAGAAGATGAAAAATCTTTATCCTTTGGAGATAACCGTATTGCTGAAGCAATCGAAAGGTATCACGCAAAACTTTTAATTCTTGACCCGATGAGTTCCTATATCGGAGAGAACTGTTCAATGAACAATGCCAACGAAACAAGGGCAGAGTTTAATCACTTGATTGCAGTTGCAAAAAATACAGGCTGTGCCATCGTGATTATCGCTCATATGAACAAGATGAGAGATACCAACCCTCTTTATCGTACCAACGGTTCTATTGATATTGCGGGTGCTGCAAGAAGTATTCTTGCAATCACACGCACACCGAACAAAGAAGCACCGGCGGCAAGATATATGGTTCAAGTGAAATCCAACCTTGCCCCGACAGGCTCTGCAATTCTCTTTGAGGTTGCAGAAAAGGGAGTGGACTTTATTTCTGAAATGGAAATGACAGCAGAAGAAGCGTTCCAGTCCCTTGCCCCTAAAATGGGCAGACCGAACGACAAGGAAATCAAGGCGAAAGAATTTCTTTTAGAAATGCTGAAAGACGGAGAAATGCTTTCTTCGGATTGCGAAGAAAGACTTGAAGCCGCAGGGTTCAAGAAATCGACCATCAAAAAGGCAAAGAAGAAAGCAGGCGTTATCTCACGAAAACGAGGCTTTCTGTGGTACTGGTCTTTGCCGATGGGCGATATACCGAGAGAATAAAAGCAGGCTGTCTGATGGCGGGACAGTCTGTTTTTATGATTGAGGTATCTAAAGGAGGTCAAGGGGGAACTCCCTTGCCCACGACATCTTTGCAGACGAAGTCTGAAAGTGTCATAGTGGGTTACACACATTCAAAGAATGTTGTGTAATGGCTTCGCCCTGTCTGGAAAGGAGAGCAAAATGGCAAAAAACAATAAGGCGGATATGAGTTGTGCAAGGGTAAAAAAGTACACCGCTTCTGATGTGAGTAAGGCAGAAAGACACAACGAACGCAAGAATGAAACCTATGAAAATATGAATGTGATTGTGGAACGAATACCCTTTAATGTGCATTTCAAAAAGCCGACAGCCCCGACCTATATGGAACAGTTAAAGCAGATGGAAACAGACGGTCAGGTGTCGCTTCGTGGGTTAAGGAAAGACGCAACGCTGTTTAATGAGATTGTGATTGATGTGAACACGATGTACTTCGAGCGTAACGGCGGTTATGAATACGCAAAGCAGTTTTATGAAGAAGCCTATCATTTTATTGAAGAAAAATTCGGTGCGGACAATGTTATATCGGCGGTAATGCACGCTGATGAAATCAATGTAGCCGCAAGCGAAGAACTTGGAAAAGAGGTTTACCACTATCATCTTCACGCTATGGTTCTGCCTGTGGTGGAGAAAGAAATCTTGTGGAGTAAGCGTTGCAAAGACGAGAAATTGCGAGGAACAGTTAAGGAAGTGGTTAATCAGATTAGCCATTCAAAGAAATGGAAATCGGATATTCCGATGACCGATGAAAAAGGAAATCCGTTGCTAAGAAAGAACGGGAAACCGATGTTCCGAGCTTCGTACAGCATACTGCAAGATGAATTGTTTCACTATATGACGGAACAAGGGTTCAAAGGCTTTCAGCGTGGCGAATACGGAAGTACAGCAGAGCATTTGACTTCCCTGCAATATCAAATCCAACAGGACAAAGAGCGATTGGAGAAGTTGCAGAAGCGTATTCAAAAGGAACAGGTTAAGTATGAGCCTGCCCGTCATATTTCCAAAACCTTAAACGAGATTGACAGTATGGGACAGAAAACATTCACAGGCAAAATGGCAATTTCCCAAAAGGACTATTCTGAGCTGACTGCCCTTGCCAAAGAGGGTATCACAAGTCGTGCGGAAATCAAAAAATTTGAGCAGAGTGCAAATTTTTACCGACAGAAGTATATGGACAGTGCAAACGCATTGGAACGAATGAAAACCAAATACAACGAACTGAAAGAAAAGTGCAGACCTTTTCTTGAAGCGTTGGAACATTTCCCCGAAGTTGCCAAACTTTTTACCGAAAAAGTGAAGCAACTTTTTTCTTTTAAGGAAGCACAGGAACGAGCCGAAAAAGAAGCAAGGGAAAAAGAAAGACAGGAGCGTATCAAGGCACGAAAGAGCAAGCGAGGTATGGAAAGATAACCTTTTCCATTATACTCACGACTTAATGACTTCTTGATATGTTCCGATGAAACAGGCTGTATTTGTGGGGTGTTCCAAACGGAATGCCCCACAATCAATTTATGAAAAGGAGAAAATGATTATATGAAAGAGAATATTTTATCTTATACAACACGAATAGGCAAAACAACTTTTATTGTAAATGTGAAGCAATCGGAAAGTGCGAAGAAGCCTTTGAATACGGTGTTTCAAGAGATATGCAGACACGAGATGTTAGGAGATTTTTCAGCGGATAAATATTTGAATTTAGAAAACTTACAAAAATCATCTTGACAAACTCGTTCCCGAGGGCACCGGCTTCCGTTCCAAGACCCGGTTTGCTAAGTTTTTCAACCTCCCGGAACTTATGTCCATGTGGCGGGAAGCGGCGGACATTCAAACCGCTGAAATGTTGAAGCTGCCTGTGCCGGAAGCAGATAAAATCACGGTAGTCACCAAGCCAAGCGATTTTCAGCGGGCGATGGTGGAGGATTTGGGCGAACGGGCCGATCTGGTACGCACTCGACAGGTGGAACCCCGCCAGGACAATATGCTGAAAATCACGTCGGACGGAAGAAAGCTGGCCCTGGATCAGCGGCTGGCCGACCCCTCCCTGCCCGATGACCCGGAGAGCAAAATCAATTCCTGTGTCAAAAATGTGCTTCAGGTGTGGCGTGATACAGCGGAAATCAAGGGCACCCAGCTTGTATTCTGCGATTTGTCCACCCCGAAAAACGACGGTTCATTCAATGCCTATGATGATATAAAACAAAAGCTGATGGCCCAGGGCGTACCGCCGGAGGAAATCGCCTATATCCACGACGCGAAAACCGAAACGCAGAAAGCCGAATTGTTTGCCAAAGTACGGAAAGGCCAGGTGCGGGTGCTTTTAGGCTCCACGGCCAAAATGGGCGCGGGAACCAACGTCCAGACCCGGCTTGCCGCCCTGCACCATCTGGATTGTCCGTGGCGGCCAGCGGATATTGAACAGCGTGAGGGCCGGATTCTGCGCCAAGGCAATCTGAATGAGGTTGTTAAGATTTTCAAGTATGTAACGGAAAACACTTTTGACGCTTATAACTGGAGCATTTTGGAGAACAAGCAAAAGTTTATCGGCCAGCTTATGAGTGGTAAAAATCCCTCCCGTTCCTGTGAGGATGTGGACGAAGCCGCCCTGTCCTACGCAGAGGTCAAAGCCCTGGCTTCCGGCGACCCGCGCATTATTGAAATGACCGATTTAGACAGTCAGGTGACAAAGCTGAAGCTGCTGAAAGCCAACCACGAGGGCCAGCGGTATATGCTGGAAGATCGCTTAATTCAATTTTTCCCCCAGGCTATCAAGCGCAGGCAGGAACAAATCAAGGGCCTGGAAGAAGATATTGCCCACTTGCAGGCACACCCCCAGGATAAAGATCACTTCTCTATCTCTTTGGCCGGGGAACTTTACACGGAGCGCAAGGCGGCAGGTCAGGCAATCATCGAAGCCTGCACACAAATGAAAAATGTATCGGAACGGATTGACCTGGGCGAATACCGGGGCTTCCCGCTGACCTTATGGGCAGATACACAGACGCAAAAATTTCAGGTGACGATGAAGCACAGCCTTTCCCATACCATTGAATTGGGCAGCGACCCCGTGGGCAATATGGCCCGTTTGGATCACGCGCTGAACATCATGGTAGAGAATTTGGAGGAAAACCGGGCCAACCTGGAAAACCTGACCGCACAGATGGAGGAAGCAAAGATTGAGGTACAGCGGTCATTCCCCCAGGAACAGGAACTTGCCGAAAAATCTGACCGGCTGAACGTGCTGCGGATTGCCCTGAATATGGACGGAAAAACGGTGGGCAAGCGCCAGCGGGAAGCGGAGGAGCTGGAAAGCGATACCCAGGGCGGCCAGCCCTCCATTAAAGGTATGCTCAAACGCCTGGGCGTGGAATCTGCGGCTACGGCTTCCCCTCCCGCCAAAGGAAAAGACATGGAGGTGGCAATCTGATGAAACCGCACAGCGGGCGAACAATCCCGCTTTATTTCAAGGTATCACCTGAAGAAAAGGAACTCATAGAAAAAAAGATGGCCCAGCTTGGTATTCACAACCAGCGGGCCTACCTGCGAAAGATGGCGGTGGACGGTTATGCCGTCCGGGTGGATATGTCCGACTTCAAAGCCCTGGTGTCGCTGCTGCGGATCTGCTCTAACAACTTAAACCAGATCGCCAAACGGGTGAACAGCACCGGCAATCTCTATGAGGAAGATGTGGCCGACCTGCAGGAACGGTATGGGGAACTTTGGGGCGCGGTCAGTACCCTGCTGGGGAAGCTGGACAATTTATAAAAACTGCCTTTACTGTATCGCTTTAATGTGTTATAGTGTATCCGTAAATAAGTTTGCAAAGGAGGTTGCGCGAATGAGAATTATAATAAAGATTTTGCTGTTCCCCATCGTCCTGGCTCTGACGCTTCTGGTAGCGTTCTGCCGGTTCTTCTGCCTGTTTTCCGGCATGGTGCTCGGCATTGTCGCGTTTCTGTTGTTCCTGCTGGGGATCGTGGTATTGTTCGCCGGACGGGTGGACGGATTTATCGGCTTCCTGGTTCTGGCGTGGCTGGTAAGCCCCTACGGACTGCCGCTGGCGGCCTCCTGGCTGACGGAACGGGTGGCGGACTTTAACCACATGCTGAAATCTATTTGATACAAAAAAGCTGACCGGGCGCGGCATTCTAAACGGGTGCCGCGTCCATGTTCTTAAAGTAGATCAAAATAAAGGTGAGGTGTGACTATGAAATCTTACGATGAAATAGAAAAAGCATATGCGGATATGGTAGCGGACAGTAAAATATCCGATAGGCTTAGAACTCTGCTAAAAGAGAAACGGGCCAGAATGGAGCAGGTGCAAAAGGAACAGATATATGGTTATAAAGTGAATGACAAAAACCTGCTTGTAGTTGATGATCTACCGGCTGAGAATGTGAAATTTATCTTTTACAAGATAGAGGAATATATACAGAATCCTCCGGCCGAACTGGTAACAGAGGTAATGGAACGCCATAAAGGCTGGAACACAGAATTGACTTATGAGGAAGCTATCCCACTGGTTAGCCTTTCAGCCATACAGGAATATGTAGCAGAAGAATTGTCCGTTAAAAATATGGCGTTCATTCTCTCTGAGTGCCCACAATCGGCGGAAAACCTGCGGGCAATCCTGGCACGGCCTTTTGCTGATTTTCCTGCTGATGATATTCGGAGGGCATACCGGGATAAAGTACAGGCAGAAAATTCTAACTCGCTTCTGGATTGGAAAAAGCGGGTACGGAGGGTATCGCGCAATTCTATTTACACGGGAACCATAACATTGGAACGACGGCTTGGCTCTCCCTCTTTACAAAAGCAGTGTGCCCTGGAACGGGTGGAACTCTTTGACCATCAAGCACTTGTTTCTAAAGAGCAGTTTGAACAGGTAAACAGGATATTGAAAGAAGCAAAACGAGAAAAAACACATATGGAAATTTAACATCTCTCACTGAACCGCAGATCATAACTGGTCTGCGGTTCTTTTTATCGAAAGGAGGGTCAGCAGGTGGCAATTTCCAAAATAAAACCTCGTCATGCCAGTGAGGGCCGCAGTATCGCGGCGGTACTGAAAGATCGGCTTGACTACGACAAAAATCCTGAGAAAACAAAGGGCGGCCTGCTGGTATCCTCCTATCAGTGCAGCGCAGATACCGCGTGGCAGGAATTTACCGTCAGTAAGCAGATTTATGAAGCCACTACCGGGAGGCGGCGCGATCCAGACGAAGATGTTATTTCCTATCTGTTAATTCAATCTTTTCGGCCAGGAGAAATTACACCGGAGGAAGCAAACCGGCTGGGGTATCAGCTTGCCTTGGAATTTACCGGCGGCCAGCACCAATTCATTGTAGCTACTCATATAGATAAGCACCACATTCATTGTCACATCGAGTTTAACAGTACCACTTTGGACTGCACCCACAAATTCAACAATTACTGGAATACCTACAAAACAATCCGGCAGATCAATGACCGGCTGTGTCAGGAACATAAGTTATCCGTCATTAAGGAGCCAAAAGAAAAAGGAAAGCATTATGCAGAATGGGCCAATGAAAAGCGTGGCTCAAGCTGGAAAGCGAAGCTGCGCCGGACGATTGACCGGGTGTTGCCTACGGTGTCCAGCTATGAGGAATTTTTGGCGGCCATGCGGCGGGAGGGCTATGAGATTCAGACTACCAGGAACATTCTTAGTTTCCGCCTATCCGGTGAGGGTCAGGAGCGTTTTACCCGAACCAGAACGCTGGGAACCGATTATACAGAGGAAGCCTTAAAAAGCCGCATTGGACAACCACAAAAACGCCCGCGTCGGCGTACTGCACAGCTTCAAAAAAATGGCCGTATCAATTTGCTGCTTGATATTCAAAGCCGTTTGCAGGGGCGCGGGCCAGGCTATGAACGCTGGCTGAAAATTCATAACCTGAAAGAAGCGGCACGGACGCTCAATTACCTAACGGAGCATGACATTACAGAGTACGATGTGTTGGCGGCCCAGGCCGCTTCCACCGCTTCGGAGTTTGAAAAGGTGTCTGCTTCCATCAAGCAATATGAACACCGTATTGAGCAGGTGGCGGCTCTGAAAACACACATCATCAATTATGCGAAAACTCATGATACCTATGTGGCCTACCGAAAGGCCAGTCCCAGGGAAAAGGCGGCGTTTCGTTCTGCCCATGAAGCGGATCTGCTGTTACATGAAGCTGCAAAACGGGCCTTTAACGATTTAGGCACAAAGAAGCTGCCCACGGTTAAAATTTTGCAGGCGGAATATGCTGACTTGCTCGCTAAGAAGAAAACAGCTTATGAGGATTTCAAACGCTTGCGGAAAGAAAGCCAGGAATTGCAGACAGTCAAGGCAAATGTAGACGCGCTTCTGCGTATTGAGCAGGTACAGGACTACGAACAGGAAAAAGAGAAAAATCAGGAACAGGGCCGGTAAAGCCGCACTGCGGTTTTACCGCCTTGTCTACCCAAAAGCAAAAGCCGGGAACGGTGTCAAGGGTAAAATGAACGCGCCACGGCGCGCCCCTGACACCGTTCCCGGCTTTTGCTATGTCCTTGCTCTTTAAGCGTCCGCCAGGGCGCGGCAGCCACCATGCTCCGCATGGTGTTCGGCCCACACATTTCTGTGTTGGGCCGGGGGCTTGGGGAACTCCCCAACAAGCGGAAAGGGGTAGCCTTTTGGTCGGGAGAACGAAGTGAAAACGGGCAAAAGGATATCCCTTTCCATTGCTTGCTAACTAATATTTTTCTGGAACCCGAATATTAGCTACATGATAAAATTTATGTTTTTCTACCATATGCTTCTTCATACGACTCAAATTGTAACGATAACAATCTGCTATGCCATCCGCAAAGGAATCTGCATTACCTTCCCTTAACTGTTGAAGCGCAAGAATAACTTGCTTGTTGAGATGTGAAAGTGTATGTTTCTTGGACGGATAATAAGCAAAATGGTGTCCCCATTCAAGAAGATGATTGGTTTCAGACAATATAACATATAAAGGTTCTAACGTGGTATTTCTCATTATGGCTTTCAAAATATCCGACAAATAAATAGAGTCAGAAGAAGTAAATCTATCTGCCAACTCGTCCAGTTCTTCTTTAGTAAACTGTGGAGCAGCAGCTAAAGCGGCAGGACGAATAATTAGTACCATTAACTGCAAAGCGTGAAGGTAACGTAGTGCTTTTTCTACATATCCGGAATTAAGAGCCAGCTGATGAAGTTTCGTATCATCCGGTTCTATCACTATAGTACCTTTACCATTTAATGTCTTTACGAAACCTCTTTGCTCGAGTTCTGATAATGCCTTTCTGACCGTCGATATAGAGACCTCATACTGGTTGGCCAGTTGTTTTTCATATGGAAGAAACATTCCAACAGAATACTCTCCAAGACCGATTTTTAGATTCAAGTCATCAACAATTTTTGAGTAACAATAATCCTGACCACGCATGGGATTCCACGAGAACTTCAAACCAGTTTGTGCAGGACATTTGGTAGTGCTATCTGACAGGTAATTTAACGTATTCTCAATGGAATCCGCAAGTTTTTGATACATATTTGATAACTGGTCATACTTCGTAAGTGGATCATCGCCCTTTAATATGTCAATAACACTGGTTGCAGATAAAGGCCCCTGTAAAAAGTATTTAGAGAAATAAGTACACTCTTCTGTAAAAAATGCAAGCTTATTATAAAGGCCAAACGTAGAGTAGAGTTCGCTGAATAGGGAATTACCACCTATTCTCAATATATCATATCCTAATTTAGAAAAGGAACGCCATACACCGGGGGCATGTCCCAAACGCAATGCTTTCATAGCCTGCTTATAGTGGGGCATTATCTCCACATCACACCCCTGCAAAGCAAAAACCATAAGGGAAGGCAGTATTAGAGCAAAAGTCTGATATACCTGTAAAATGCTTTCCTTTTGCTTTAGAATCTCCAAAACAATATTTGATGAACTACAGGTATCTTTTTTTGAAACAACAATCGGCGCAAGGCGAGGCTGAATATCAACCAGTCCTTCCGCCCTCAATGCTTCGAAAACACGATTAATCGTATATCTGCTAACATGGAATTGTTCGCAATACATCCTTGAAGATGGCAAGGCATTTCCATGAGGTATCTGTCCATCTAAAATACACTGCTTAATTTCATTATATACAAATTCAAATTTTGTCTCTTGTGGTTTCATAACTTGCCTCCTTGCTGTCTGGATTATATCATGGTGTGTCTATTTTGTCAGCACAAAAAACGCTCACCTATTTGCACACCTTACCAATATAGATATTGCCAGTATATATGGATGACATTTATAATGAAAATGCAAATCAATAGGAAAGAGTTTAAGTATCATGGATAAACAAAAAATTTTAATTGTGGACGATTCAGAAATGAACCGAGCTCTTTTGATAGATATTTTGGAAGAGCACTATGATGTGGTAGAGGCTGAGAATGGTGTGGAAGCAATTTCTCTCCTTTCAAAGCAAAGAGCAGATTTCTCCCTTTTGCTTCTGGACATTATGATGCCTGAAATGGACGGATTTGAAGTATTAGCTTACATAAACAAATACCATTGGAATGACACCTTCGCTGTTATTATGATTTCTGCTGATGACACTCCTGCTAATATAAAGAGGGCCTATGATTTAGGGGCTTTTGACTATATCAGCCGACCTTTTGATTCAACCATTGTCCAGCGTCGAATTTCTAATACGATGTTTTTATACGCAAGGCAGCAGCGCCTTGAAAAAATTATTGCAGAACAATTTCACGAGCAGGAAAAGAATAGTAAGCTGATGATCTCAATTCTGTCTCATATTGTGGAATTCCGTAATGGAGAGAGCGGCCTACATATCCTGCATGTAAATACAATTACAAAATATTTGCTGAAGCAGTTGGTTCAGCTGACAGATCAATATCCTTTGTCTAAAGCAGATATTTCTTTGATCAGCACTGCTTCTGCGCTGCACGATATTGGGAAAATCTCAATTTCAGATGCAATATTAAATAAACCCAGCCGACTTACGGCAGAGGAATTTGAAGTGATAAAAACGCACTCAGTGATCGGTGCTAACATGCTATTAGACCTGTCCATAGAGCAGCGCGAAAATCCGCTTATTAAAGTGGCTTCTGAGATCTGCCGATGGCACCACGAAAGGTATGATGGCAATGGTTATCCGGACGGATTAAAGGGAGAAGAAATTCCCATTGCCGCTCAGGTAGTTGCGCTGGCCGATGTATATGATGCCTTGACCAGTGAGCGCTGCTATAAGAAAGCTTATTCACATGAAGAAGCTTTAAAAATGATTTTAGAAGGACAATGCGGTGCATTTAATCCTTCTCTTTTACTATGTCTGCAAGAAATTGCCGATACACTTGAAGACGAACTAATGGCTGCCTCTCAGGAACAAGAGGCTAAAAATATTCAGGATATAAGAAATAAAATAGACTACGATAGGCTGTTTTCCTGTAAAAAATACACCGCCTTGTCTCGCAAACAGCAGCAACTGCACTTATTATATATTGATTCCTTAACCAGTATTTACAATCGCCGCTATTATGACGAGCATTTTCAAGGCACAGATGATATTCAGGCAATGGCCGTAATAGATGTAGATGATTTTAAGTACATCAATGATAATTATGGCCACGATGTTGGCGATATCATATTGCAGAGCATTGCACAAACTGTTTTATCCTGTGTGCGAAAAACAGATGCAGTTATCCGTTATGGCGGCGATGAATTTGTAATCATCTTTTTTAGTATGCCCCAAGAGATATTTGAGAAAAAACTGGAGAGGATCAGACATTCTGTTGATAGTCTGATAATTGATGGACATCCCGAACTACATATGTCTGTAAGCATAGGTGGGGCATATGGAAGTGGAACCGCAGAAAAACTGTTCAAAGTTGCAGACACTATGATGTATCAATCAAAAAAAGCAAAAAATCAGGTGACCATTAGTTTTCTGGACGAGATGGTGGGCAGCGCAGACAGCATTTAAAAAGGAGGAATCGTGATTATGAATCTAAAAGATTGTTATATAAAATTTGGCGGCGATTTTGATGAAGTGCTGGGCAGATTGCGTCGTGAGCAAATCGTTCAGAAATTTATGTATAAATTCCTGGATGATAAAAGCTTTCATTTGTTTGAAGCGTCTGTGGAGAATAAGGACTATGAAGAGGCTCTAAGGGCCGTTCATACACTCAAAGGAATTTGTCAAAATCTTTCATTTACCAGATTGTTTGAAAGTAGTAGTTTGGTAACTAATGCATTAAAAGAAAACGATTGGGATAAGGCTATCGATATGATGCCGAAATTATCAGAGGATTACTATGAAACCATCAATGTTATTAGAGATTTTAAGAATTCCAGGGAGGAATAACATCAATGGGAAACAGTAAAAAAAAGCATTCTGTAACACATTTTCTAATAGGCAGTTTTATTGGGTTAATTGTCTTTAGTATTATGGTTTTCAGTATGCTCGGAATTTATATGAGCCGAAAAAGCAACAAGGCTATTAATGAAGTTGCTCAGATTTATATGTCTGGAATGAACGAACAAATGTCCAGACACTTTCAAACTGTCATTCAATTACGTTTTGATCAGGTCAGCGGCATTGTTTCTGTTGTCTCAGTAGATAATAACGAAAAAGAAAAGTTATATGAGGAACTTGTTTACAGGACGAAGGTCAGGAACTTTGACTATTTAGCACTTTGTTCTACTGAGGGAGATTTTCAGACTCTTTATGGACAATCAATACAACCACTGAACCCAGCCCCCTTTGTAGAAGCATTAGTACGAGGAGAACAAAGAGTCGCTTTAGGTAGTGATTCTGCCGGAAATATAGTGGTATTGTTTGGCGTTGATGCCACTGATTACCCTATGCAGGATGGCAGTATGAGCACTGGACTGGTAGCAGCCGTCCCACTGGAGTACATCATTGATTTCCTTTCCTTAGAGAATGAAGAGCAGCTGATATATTATCATATTATCAGGCCAGACGGTAGTTTTGTAATACAGAACGACAACACTGAGTTGTGGTATTTCTTTGAACAACTACAAAAGCAGCTTAATGCTACAGCAAATGAGCTATCTGTAGAAAATTCTATTAAAGAATTTGGTGCTGCACTAAAGAATCATGACGAATATAGTACAACATTTGAAGTGAATGGTGAAACACTTCAAATATATGGTAACCCATTACCCTGTTCCGAGTGGTATTTAGTATCGGTAATGCCTTATAGTATATTGAACAAAAACGTGGACGCTCTGGAAAACCTGCGCATATTTATGGTAGGATTGGCCTGTGCTTCTATCTTGATTTTTCTATCATTGATTTTTATTCGGTATTTCTTCATAACCCGTTCTCAGGTGTATGAATTGGAGAAGGCCCGGCAGACTGCTCTTGAAGCGAACAAAGCCAAAAGCGAATTTTTAGCAAATATGAGCCATGATATTCGTACACCCATGAATGCAATTGTCGGCATGACCGCGATTGCCACAGCCCACATAGATGACCAGAAACAGGTACAGAATTGCCTTAGAAAAATTACATTATCAAGTAAACATCTATTAGGGCTGATCAACGATGTTTTGGATATGTCTAAAATTGAAAGTGGGAAATTAACTTTAACAACAGAACAAATTTCATTAAAGGAAGTTGTTGAAGGAATTGTTAATATTATGCAGCCACAGGTTAAGGCAAAAAGGCAAACCTTTGACATACATGTGGAAAATATCTTAACAGAAAATGTGTGGTGCGATGGTGTACGCTTGAATCAGGTTTTGCTAAATCTTTTATCGAATTCAACGAAGTATACACCGGAGGGGGGTTCGATACAACTATCCCTCTCTGAAGAAAAATCTCCGAAAGGAGAAAACTATATCCGAATCCATATCAAGGTCAAGGATAATGGAATTGGTATGTCGCCAGATTTTCTGAAAAGAATATATGAACCCTATAGCCGTGCTGATGGAGTCAGGGTTAGTAAAACGCAAGGCACTGGTTTGGGAATGGCGATTACAAAGTACATTGTGGAGGCAATGGAAGGATCCCTTAATATAACAAGTGAACTTGATAAAGGTACCGAGGTTTCTCTTACATTTGATTTTGAAAAAGCGGTTGCACTGGAAATGGATATGGTTCTTCCTTCCTGGAATATGTTGGTAGTTGATGATGATGAATTACTCTGCAGGACAGCGATAGACACGCTGAAAACCATCGGCATCAATGCCGACTGGGTATTGAGTGGAGAAAAGGCGATAGAACTGGTTACCCAACACCACCAAAAGAGAGATGATTATCAAATCATTCTATTGGATTGGAAACTACCTGGTATGAATGGGATTCAAGTTGCAAAAGAAATCCGGCGTAATTTGGGAGATGAAGTGCCGATTTTGCTGATTTCTGCATATGACTGGAGTGAATTTGAAGCGGAAGCTCGTGAAGCAGGTATTAGTGGTTTTATTTCCAAACCCCTTTTTAAATCCACTCTGTATCATGCTTTGCGTCAGTATATGGGCGCTGAAACAGAAAATGATCAGACATTGAACCACAATATCGATCTATCCGGACGTCGTATTCTGCTTGCTGAGGATAATGAACTAAACTGGGAAGTCGCTAAAGAATTACTTTCCGATTTAGGCGTGGAACTGGATTGGGCAGAAGATGGCCAGATCTGTCTGGACAAGTTCCAAAGATCACCACAGGGATATTACGATGCAATTCTTATGGATATACGGATGCCGCATATGACAGGGTATGAGGCCACAAAAGCTATCCGTGGACTGAATCATCCTAATGCCCTATCTGTTCCAATTATAGCTATGAGTGCAGATGCTTTTTCTGATGACATACAGCATTGTCTGGAGTGCGGTATGAATGCCCATATAGCAAAGCCAATCGATGATATAGAATTGACTCGCATATTAAAAAGATTTTTAATTTAAATCTATCCATAAAAGCGCGTGTCCGAAGGCACGCGCTTTTATATTTATCTCCAATTCCCACCTTTTCGTTTTTAGGTGTAGATCGCCTCCATTCCAATTATTTCAAAAAAATGATTGGAATGGAGGAGTAAATGGATTACGAATATTGGACTAAGACCATAAATGAAGAAGATCGTAAAATCAACAATGCAAACCGTAGATTTCGTTATCATTGTTACTCACTGGAAAGTATGAGTGAAGAACTCATTTACCAAGAACGTTCTTTATTTCCCCACAACGACTTTACCACAGAATTATTTAACGAGGACTTTATTGATACTGTCCAAAATGAAAAATTAGCCAAAGCCCTGCGTCGTCTGACCGACCGGCAAAAGCAGGCTATTAAACTTGCTTTTTGGGAGGGATATCAGTACAAGGAAATTGCGGCAGTATTCCAGTGTAGTCCGGCGGCGGTTACGCTACTGCTTCAAAGAGCGTTCCACCGGCTCAGGGAATATCTAAACGAATAGTTGAAAGCAAGGGCAGTATCCAAGCGATACTGCCCTTGTCTTTGTCTATTTATTTTTTGAAAATTGTATCGTTACCCTTTAATTTACAGGTTCTCTAATCTCCGATAGATAAGAGGGATAAGCCCTCTAATACAAAAATCGGAGGTGTTCTATTATGGTAAAAACCATCAAAGTAATTCATCTGGCTCCTGGGGAATCCGTTTTAATCACAGCGGCCCCTGCCCCTACGCCACCTTGTCAGGCTGCCGCAAGCTGTCCTTATGCCTGCGGCGAACCAAAACAGTTCTGTGATACTCATGCAGAACATACGCCGAAAGAGATCGTCGCTTTTTTCCGCGTTGCATGATGGAGGGCTGGCCTATGTATGTCATTACAATTACTAATATCGATCATAATCTGCTGGAGGTCGAAGTGTCGGTGGACGTTTACAAGGTTTATGAGGATAGCCGCCGCCAGGAAGAACGCCAGAGATATGAGCGCCGGAAACATATCGACGGGAGGTCCTTTGACAACTGCCTGCTTTTTGAACTGGCGACGGAGCCTTTGGAACAAACCTATGAACGTATAGAACGGCTGCGGGAAATACAGGCCGTTCTGCAAGATATTCCACCGCAGCAACGTGAGCGATTTATTCTGCATTTTGCCTACGGTTACTCTTACTCGGAAATTGCCAAAATGCAGGGGTGTCATAAGGCGGCTGTCATGCGTTCCGCTAAATCTGCACTGAAAAAAATTCGTGAAAATCTTGCCGCCTGACTATCAACTTTTGCCCGCTTTCCCTCCTATATAGTGAAAGGGATTGGAGGACCTTTTCTATATCAGGACCTTGACAAACAGCGGGCAATCCGTTCATATCAGCATTCAGATTTTGAATGTGACAGCGAGCAACGCATAGCGCAAACGCCACGACCCCCTGCGGACTGGTCAGAGCAGTCCGTCAATACGATAACATCAAAGGGGCTGAGCGGTTATTTGGCGGCTGATACCCGGCCTGTGGTGGGCTGGAAATTGCCGTGACCTGTCACAGTAGAAAACGCATTACTTCACCGAACGCGGAGGGCCGCCAGCTACCGGCTGGATAACCACGGCACGATCTGAATGTTCCCACTGTACCGGGGGTGAGCCGATGGACGATGACAAGTCCAGATAATACGGTACTAAATAAAACGATAACCGAGGCCCGCGCTGGAGCAATCCGGCGCGGTGCCCTCTTTTTATAGAAAGCAGGTGAAAAATGGACAAAGATAGGAAACCGGACGCTGTGATGATGCGCCGGGTAAAGGGCACGACCTATGTTGTGTCCTCTTTCTTCAATCAGGACAGCAAAGAAACTGCTGCCGACAAAATGGCGCGATTGATTGAACGTGAAGCTGGCCTGGGTACATCAGTTAATAAAAATTTAACACTTTAATGTGCGAAAGTGCTTCCTAAGACGGCAAAGGTGCGGTATAATAAAGGCATAAACCCAAGCCCTTTAGTTCGTCGGATTGGAGGATATGATGTTACAGACGAACGAAAAGGACAATAAAAAAATTGAATATATCGCGCTTTATTGCCGTGTAGATTCGGCAAACAGTCAAGTCAATACTTTGGGGATTCTAACACAGAAAAAACGACTGGCCCTTTGGGCGGAGCAACAGGGCTTTACCCCTGAGCAGATCATCTATTTGGTGGACAGCGGCTTTTCTGGCCGTACTCTTGACCGCCCTGGTATTCAGAAATTCCTTTCTGGTGACCGGAAATATGCTATTATGGCTGCTATGGATTTTTCCCGGTTCAGCCGTGATTTGTTCCTTGCTGACGAACTTATTGACTATGCCGACACCCAGGGAACGACGCTCTATGTGTTAAACCAGGATATTTCACTTAACCAGTGGAAGCGTGAACGGGATCAACGCCTGTATGCACTCCTGAAAGGGGGTGCGGCACAATGATGGCAAATATGACTGAAATGCTTTCATACCATAACGTGTTGAGCCTGGACGCTTTGACTGCCCTGTACTGCCGGTTATCGGTGGACGACGCAAATGACGGTGACAGCAACAGTATCCAAAACCAGAAAGAAATGCTGGAAAGGTATTGCAAAGAAAACGGCTTCACCAATTACCGATTTTATGTTGATGATGGCTATTCCGGCACGACCTTTGACCGCCCTGATTTTCAAAGAATGGTAGCTGATGTGCGGGCTGGTTTAGTAAAAAGGGTCATTATCAAGGATATGTCGCGATTTGGCCGTGACTACTTGCAGGTGGGCATGTATACGGAAATGATCTTCCCGGAATATGAGGTTCACTTTGTTGCTGTCAATGACGGTGTAGATTCTCAAAAGGGCGAAAATGACCTGACCCCGTTCCGCAATCTGTTCAATGAATGGTATGCCCGTGACTGCTCAAAGAAGCAAAGGGCGGTCAAGCGAATGAAAGGTATGTCCGGGCAACGGATAAGCAGCAACCCTCCTTATGGCTATATTAAGGGCGAAGGTGGCCAGCTTGTTCCCGATCCGGAAGCAGCCTGGGTAGTCAAGCTGATGTTTGATCTGGCCGCACAGGGGCTGGGGCCGGTTCGGATAGCAAATATCCTGACCAAGAAAAAAATCCCCACACCTGGTACGCTGGCATTCCGCCGGACAGGGAAAAAGCGGAACTACCACCCGGAAGCACCTTATAACTGGTCTGACAGCACGATTGCCAACATTCTGGAATATAAGGAATATTTGGGCCACACGGTCAACTTCAAAACCTACTCCAAGTCTTATAAGTTCAAGAAGCGGCTGCCTACCCCGGAGGATCAGCAGATGATTTTTGAGAATACTCACCCGGCGCTGGTAGAGCAAGAGGTTTGGGAGCAGGTTCAGCGACTGCGGGAGGGGCGGCCACGTCCTACCAAGCAGGGGGAAATGGCATTGTTCTCTGGTTTGCTGTTCTGTGCAGACTGCGGTTCCCCACTCCGCGCTCACCGTGGACAGAATATCAGTAAAAATCAGGAGTGCTATTGCTGTGGGAAATACCGTGACCGGACAAATAGCTGTACCATGCACTACATCAGAGCAGTGGTTCTGGAAAATCTGGTATTGGAAAACCTAAAGCAGACAGTTACTTTTGCACTTGAAAACGAACAGGAATTTGTCCGGCGTTTAATGAATCGCTCCGCAAAGGAGCAGCAAAAGCAGATACAGTCCATGAAAAAGGAACTGGCTGCAAAGGAGCGTCGGATTGGTGAGCTGGATAACATCATCAAACGGCTTTATGAGGACAATATAAGTGGAAAGCTGTCTGACGAACGGTTCAAAAAACTGTCATCAGACTATGAGAAAGAACAGCGCGATACATGTTCTGAAATCGCAGATATTCAGAAACAGGTCAATGAAGCTGAAAGCAAAGTCATTAAAATAGACAGCTTCTTGAAGATGGCCAGGAAGTACACTTCTTTTGAAGAACTCTCCCGTGGTATGCTTCACGATCTGATAGAGAAAATTGTTATCCATGAGGGTGACAAGAGCAGCGGCCACCGCCAGCAGAAAATTGACATCTACTATACCTTTATCGGGGAAGTTGGTGCAACACAGCTTGTGGCGCAACTCGAATTGAAAGGAAAAGCAGCGTAACATACTCTCGTACATTACGCTGCTTATCACAAAACTAAAAAAGTTTCCTTAACCGGCTCCCGCTTTTGCGGTTCAGGGTTTTTTGGCACATTTCAGCGGCTTTTGTGGTATAGCTTTTGATATTCCTTAGGAGAGCAGCCTGTAAATTTTTTGAATATTTTTGAAAAATAGCCTTGATTTATAAAGCCGCATTTTTCACTGATGCATTGAATGGAGTTATTTTCGGTTCGCAGAAGTCCCTTGGCTTTTTCAACACGCATACGATTCAGATAGTCAGAGAAATGCTCTTCTGTGTTCTGATAAAAAAGTGTGGACAGGTAAGTGTAATTCAGGTGAAACTGTTTGGCCAGATCGTATAGCTTCAGTTCCTGTTCGCAATTCAGACGGATATATTCTTCAATTTTGTAGAATAGATTACCCTCTCTTTCCTGCGTGCCCTTACGGACAATATCCTCCAGCTCGGCAAATGTTTCGGAGAGAACCTGTCTGAGAGAATTACAGTCAGCTGACATATCCATTTTTTTAAAATACATTACCTTTTTTGAATTTATTTCATCGGTTGGAAACGAGGCGTCCGCAAGCGTCTGTATGAGTCTGTATATTGCATTCTCTACTTGTTTTTTCAAGGTAAATACATCCATGCCGGCCTGTGCTTCTGCATTGCTCAGATAATTGTATACAAGATTTCTGGCATCATCAAGACGTAATGGATCCAGACAATTTGAAAAAGAAGTATCAGGAAAAGCAAGCTCGCATTTATGGACATCCTCAGGAAACAGTAATGTTTTTTCCGGAAAGTAAAAACCGTAGGAAAGCAGTCCGCACATTTCTCCATATACCTGAGAAAGGTTACTGAGTACGGAGAATACCGGCATGCATGCGAAAAGAAAACTATTTTCCAGTTTCCTTTCCAGCTGAACGGTAAACTCGGTAAGCCGGGCATGAGACGGAAGTTCCGTAGCGCTTACTGCCTGAAGAAGGATGCAGAGGTAGCCCTGACTTGTGACACAAGAGATACAGGGACAGGCCGGAAATAGCTCCAGTGAAAGATTTGTCACGGCAGGAAGAAGCCTGTGAACCGGTATAGTCCCCTGATAGGGAGCTGCCATCAGCGTATATGGTATTTTTTCTTTAAAATGGATACCTCTGTCATTAAATTCCTCCAGATATTCCTCCTCCTCCAGGCTGCAGAATGTAAGAATTTCTTGGAAAAACTGAGAGGCGGAACTTTTGAAATCATCCAAACCAGAAGTCCTGCTGAGCTTTTCCAGCAGATGAAGAAGATCTGCAGCTTCCAGTTCCGGTTTAAGCAGATAATCGGCGATGCCAAGCTTAAAGCTGGATTTTGCGTAAGCAAAATTGTCATAGCTGCTAAGGACAATAATATGAATATTGGGGAAATGCTCTTTAATCTGGGCGGTTAGGCTGATGCCGTCCATTCCTGGCATGACAATATCTGTAATAACAATATCCGGCCGGATTTCCTGTATCAGCTGAAAACCTTCAATGCCATTAGAGGCTTCCCCTGCAATTGTAAATCCATGAGCCTCCCAGTCGCAGAGATATTTCAGTCCGTTCCGAAGAACCATCTCATCATCAATGATGACTATCTTCTGAAGATTTTTCATAGCATTTTTCCCCCTCAAAATATATCAAAGGCAGATGTATTATTACCTGAGTGCCATACCCTGGAGTGCTCATTATATTGAGGCCATATTGGGGTCCATAAATCATTTTGATACGGTCTTCAATATTTTTAAGACCTATCTTTGTAAGGCTGTTTCGATTGTTTTTTGCAGAAACATCCATAATGTGCATCAGGATATCCGGTGGAATTCCAGCACCGTTATCCATAATTTCCAGTTTCAGAATTGCGCCGTTTATCGTGGCGTAAATGCTGATACTGCCACAGGGGGTGTTGGTGGAGAAGCCATGAAAAATAGAGTTCTCTACCAGAGGCTGAAGAAAAAATTTGGGAACCGCAGCTGAAAGGCAGGTCTCTTGTACATTTAAGTAAAGACGGATGCCATCACCATAGCGCAACAGCTGGATTTGGAAATAATCTTGCAGTAAATCCAGTTCCTGCTCCAAAGGAATGGTTTCTCTGATATCCCCCAGCGTTTTTCGGAGGAGCTTTGTGAGAGAGTTGATTCCTGTTATGACCTTTTCCCGCTGGCCTGCCATAGAAAGGTATCTGATGGAAGCGAGCGTATTGTAAATGAAATGTGGGTTAATCTGGTGCTGCAGGGAATTCAGTTCGGCTGCATGACGGGCATCCTGTTCCTGCATTAGTTTTTTTGTATAGTATTCAAGCTTTGAAAACATTTCATTGAAGCTTTCACCGAGAAGCCGGGCTTCTGAACAACCTGTGAAATTCATTTTTTCAGGACGGGAGAGAAGATCTCTGTCTGAAACATTCTGCATGGCTACGGACAGCCTGTGAATTGGGCGTGTGATTTTCTGAAGGAGACATATAAGAACCACTGTTATAAGGAGCTGGGCAAAACAGCATAATTCCAATATCCGCAGGATAGATGGAGAGACTCTGGATGTAATGGCATTATATTCAGTTAACTGTAGGATATAAAAATCGAAATACTGGTTATATATGGAGCTTGGAATCCACTTTTCTCCCGCATATTCCAATACGCCGTCGGAGTTTTTTCTGGCGATATCAAGAAGGGTGGAATCAGAGCTGTTGAGAAATTCAGCTTTGCTGTCGGAAATAATGAGGCCGTCCTCTGTAATAACAGAAAAATGATTGTTATCCTGGATTAAATCGGAATACAGATTCTGGAAGCATGACTCATCTATTACAACCAGGATTGTGCCATAATATCTGGAACGGTAGGGATCATATAAGGCGTGGGCAAAATACATGTAATCATCATTTTGGGTGTAGGGGGTCAGACCGGAATGGAAATAAGACACTCCAAGCCGGCGGTGATTTTTTTCTGCCTGTTTTACAAAATCTTCTTTAAGGATACCAGTATCTTCTAAATATAAGGTTTCATTATAGGTGGTATAAGTCTGCCCGTTTTCACCATATAGGATCAGGTGTACGTTAGAATTGGGAAAAAAACCATTGTAGGTTTGGAGAAAATCATGTACATACCGTTGCATCTGATAATATTCAAAGTTGTCTTCCGGTTCCTTTGTAAGATACTGTTTTAATACGGTATCACCGGACAGTTGAATCAGAATATAAATTATCTGCTGATAAAAAACATCAAAGCTTTCATTTAACTGTGTAAGGGAATGCTGCTGAGATTCTTGCATAATATCAGTTACATTCCTGTAATACAGTTCGGTAGTAAGTATAGAGAAAAAAAGGAATAAAGCAAGGAAAGATATGATAACCGTAATAATTATCTGAAAAGAAATACTTTTTTTATTCCGCATCGTTTTCACCTCATTCTGGACTTCATTCATTATATAATACAAAAGTGTAGTTGGCAAATGGTATGAAATGTATAAAATGCACAATCAGAAGATTAGAGAAAAGGATCAAAAAATATTATAAAAATAAAACTGCACATAAAAATAAAAAGAGATTATATGAATATATTTTAAAACTGCCAATAAATAGAAGCAGTATTTTTTATACGGTAATGTTAATATGGCTTTACAAGGAATGAAGGCCTTCAGCTGTTGTAAGAATCGGAAGGAGAGGGACTTATGCGGAAAAGAAATAAAGTACAAAGGTTATTGGCAATTATGATAGGGGCAGCTATGCTGGCAGGCTGTGGCAGCAGCGATACACAGCAGGTACCACAGGACACTGCAACAGAGGAAAACAGCGCAGTATCGGCACAGGAAAGTACACAGGCACAGGGAACCAATGAAAAATCTGAAAGCGGTGAACAGGTAACAATACAATACTGGCATCAGGGAACATCACAGGCAGATACGGAATTCGTACAGAAATGTGTGGATTCCTTCGAAGCAAAATATCCTAATATAAAGGTAGAAGCTACCGGAATGTCTTCAACGATTTCAGATCAGGAAACGAAATTAAATGCAGCTGTTTTAAGTGATACCTATCCGGATGTTATTCAGCTGGTTTTGGCGGAAGTCGGGTCCCGGGGTGCTTTAGGTGATTTCGAAAAGCTTGACAGCTATATAGAGGGATGGGAGGAAAAGGACGATTTATTTGACAGTGCTTATGAAATGGGGAAATATCAGGGGAATCAGGTTGCACTGGGAATTTTCCCCAATCCTCAGGTGTATGCTTTCCGAAAGGATAAATTTACAGAAGCGGGACTGGATCCGCAAAATCCTCCGGCTACATGGGAAGAACTAAAAAATGCGGCGGAGGTATTAACCGAAAGAGATGGGGATAAAGTGGTTTTTGCCGGTCTGGATATTCCCTCAATTGACAGCTCGCTTGTTTTTACAGAACCTTATATGCGAAGTGCAGGTTCACCGGTAATTGATGAATTGAATCTGAAGCCGGCGTTTACGGATCAGGCAGCCATAGATGCTTTCTCATTTCTGGGAGAACTGGCACAGATGAATGTTTCCATTCCTCATGATCAACAGAAGGGAGATGAACGGCCATTTATGAAAGGAATGTCGGCCATCAGCAATTTATCCCCTCAGCAGATAGGACAGTTTATGAAGGATAACCCGGAAGTTGAATTGGGGTATCTTCCGGTACTGTCGAAAGACGGCTCAGAACCCGGGATTTCCTTCTGTGGCTATAATCTGATAGCAATGGGAGCAACCTCAAAGCATAAGGAAGCAGCCTGGCTGTTTATGCAGCATATGCTTTCCAATGAAATTGTCTGGATGAGGACCGAAGACTTTAAGGTGCCAATCGTAAAAAAATCTTTGGAAGAGCAGTTCATTCAATCAGGGAACCCGGAACTGAATCAAGCGGTTATTGATTATGTGGAAAGTGGAAAAGGCAAAGCCACCGTGCCCTGGATCAGTGTCTACAATAAATATGTTTCCGTTGCTTATGAAGAAGTAATCAATGGAAAGAAGACAGCAGAGCAGGCGTTAAATGATGCGCTGTCACAGTTGGAAAAGGAGATAGAATAGCAGAAACAGTACAGCAATGCGGGCAGGCTAAACCTGCCCGCTGCTATAGAACTAATAAAAATGGTGGGGATTTGGATGAAAAAGAAAAAGGGTGTCACAACCGACCGGTGTGCTTACTGGTTTATTGCTCCATATTATATATTTTTTCTTTTATTTGTATTATTTCCTATTGTAGTGAATGTTGGATTGAGTTTTACAGATTTTAATCTGAAAACAATTTCTTTTACCGGAATTAAAAATTATATTGCTCTTTTCCATGATGGGCTGTTTTGGAAATCTGTGCAAAACACTTTTATTTATGTGGTATTTACGGTATTTATGACTCTCATTCTGGGGTTTGTCCTCGCACTGGCCTTAAATAGCGCGGCGCTTTGGGGCACACGTTTTTTCAGAGGCTTTATTTATCTTCCATACGTCACATCCATGGTTTCAATGTCGATGGTCTGGCTTTGGCTGTATGATCCTACTAACGGTGTGTTTAACGTAATCCTGGAGGCGCTTGGTTTTGAGGCCAGGCAATGGCTGTATGATGAAAAATTAGCTTTGGGCGCAATGATAGTTATGGGAGTGTGGAAGGGGGTCGGTTATTATATGACATTATATCTGGCCGGGTTGAATAACATCCCTTCTTATCTTTATGAAGCGGCATCCATAGACGGAGCCGGCTATCTGCAGAAGGTTTTCCGAATAACAATACCAATGCTTCGCCCTGTAACCTTTTTTATTGTGATTACCGGAGTGATCAATGCGTTTAACGTATTTGAGCAGGTGAATGTAATGACCGGCGGCGGACCGATGAATGCTACAACAACAATAGTACATCAGATTTACACGAGAGCTTTTACAGAATACCGGATGGGTTACGGCGCTGCGGAGGCGGTTTTCCTGCTGCTCATTATTCTGATATTTACACTGCTGAACTTCAGATATGGGAATCAGGGACAGGATTTGGATATCGGATAGAGGAGAAAACAGATGAAAATGAAAAAGGGTGCCCGTTTACTTTTATTTCTGCTGATGCTTTTGTTCTGCGTTATCATAATTATTCCTTTTTTAATTATGTTTTTTACATCATTGAAAACCCAGGCGGAAATTTCCGGTGCGGCGTTCCGGCTGTTACCGGAACACTGGCTGTTTTCCAATTATGCGGATGCCATGAAATCATCTGATTGGGGAAGATTTTTCTGGAACTCCTTTTATACAACATTTCTGGCAGTGATTATCAGCCTGGTTATTAACTCTCTGGCAGGATATGCATTTGCACGTATGGAATTTAAGGGAAAGGATTTTCTGTTTCTTCTTGCGCTTGTGGGTATGATGATACCTCAACAGGTTACCATGCTGCCTAATTTTGTAGCGATGAAATACTTTCCTCTTATGGGAGGAAACAATATTCTGGGGCAGGGAGGAACCGGCCTGATCAATACCTATGCAGGTATGATTGCTCCTTACATAGCAGGTGCATTCGGTGTATTCCTGTTTCGGCAGTTTTTTATGAACTTCCCAAAATCTCTGGATGATGCAGCCAAAATTGATGGTCTATCCAGATTCGGAGCATTTGTTCGCGTATATCTTCCTCTCAGCAAGGCTATATTTGCAACATTGATTGTGTTTAAAACAACAAGTACATGGAATGAATATACGTGGCCTCTGATTATAACCACACGAAAAAATATGTGGACGGTACAACTTGCCCTGAGTGTTTTCAGAGAAGAGTTTATTACGCAATGGAATTATCTGATGGCGGCGACAACGCTGATTATGCTTCCGCTACTCGTTATGTATGTATTTATGCAGAAATACTTTGTGGAGGGAATTGTGACAACCGGAATTAAGGGATAACAGAACAGGGGGGAATTATGAAAACGATTTTGGTATTAATGGATACACTGAACAGGCGGTATTTAAAAACATATAATGAGAGGGCAAAAGGAATCACACCGAATATAAATGCTTTTTCAAAGGACTGTATTATTTATGACAATCATTTTATCGGTTCTGCACCCTGTATGCCTGCCAGAAGGGATATTTTTACCGGACGGATGCAGTTCTTGGAAAGGGGATGGGGCGGTGTTGAACCTTTTGATATTACGCTTCCTTCCGTACTGCGTGAAAATGGCGTTTTTACGCATATTACGACCGATCACACACATTACTTTGAAATTGGAGGAGAAAATTACTGCTACTTGTTCAATACGTGGGATTATCATAGAGGACAGGAATTTGATACCTGGATTTCCCGTGTGAACCAGCCTTCAGTTGATCCGGAAAGTTATGGAAAAAAGTCATCTCAGTATCTGCTTAACAGAACCAAATTTACGAAGGAGTCAGAATATCCTTCTCCCCGAACCTTCCGCTCGGCCTGTAGTTGGGTTGAACAAAACAATGGCGCAGACGATTTTTTTCTTATGGTAGAAAGCTTTGATCCACATGAACCTTTTGACTGCCCTGAAAAATATCATCAAATGTATAATGACAACTATGTGGGCCGGGAATTTTGCTGGCCCACGTATGCAGAAGTAACAGAGCCTGCGGAAGCGGTGGAGCATCTGGAAAAATGTTATCTTGGAACGTTGAGCATGGCTGATTACTGGTTTGGAAGGCTTCTTGAAACATTAAAAAAGAATAATATGTATGAAGATACGCTTATTATTTTTACGACCGACCATGGGCATATGCTGGGAGAACATGGTTTTACCGGAAAAAATATTATGCATGCCTATAATGAAATGGCTCATATACCACTGATGATTCATTTCCCTGGTACAAAAGAATCCGGGAAAAGGGTAAAGGCGCTGACACAGAATATAGATCTTATGCCTACAATTTTGCAGCATCATGGATGTAAAATACCGGAACGGGTAAAAGGAATGAGTCTCCGGGATATTGCTGAGGATAGAGAAAAGCCGAGAGAACAGGTGATTTATGGCTGGTTCGGCAGAGCAGTTAATGTTTATGACGGCAGATATACTTATTTTAGAGCACCTGAAAACAGGGAAAACAGCCCTTTATACCAGTACTGTGCAATTCCGTCCACATGCTGGAGATATTTTGATGAGCGATATGCGCAGGCAATGGAAATGGGCAGATTCCTTCCTTACACCCACTATCCAGTTTATAAAATTCCGGCGCTGTTTCCTGAAGATTATTCAGGTAATATAGAGTATGTAATGACATCAATGCTTTTTGATTTACAGAATGATTATGAACAGCTTAACAGATTGGAAGATGCGGAAAAAGAAGCTGATATGTGCAAAAAACTGGAAGCAGGGATGAGGGAGGCACAAGCACCTGAAGAGCAGTATGTGAGGCTTGGACTAAAGGGCACGGAGAAGACAGGATAAAGGGATGGCAAAAAGGAGACGGTAAATGCTGTCTTCTTTTTTAGTATGAATGTGGCCCCGTGACCACATTTTCCGCTATTGCAACCTTTTTTCATAAAAGCTAAGATACAATCATACCCCCATATGTTACAATAACCTCATATCCTGTCAGGTTCCGGGCAGAAAAAGACGGCGGAAGGCAGGAACAGCCTGAAACCTTATTGCTGAAAAGGGGAGAGAGAATGGTCACCAGAAAAGAGGTTGCGCTCAGAGCCGGCGTATCGGTTTCCGTGGTATCCAGGGCGATGAACAACAGCGGATACGTGGAGGCGGAGAAGAAAAAAAGAATACTGGCCATAGCGGAGGAGCTTGGCTACTATCCCCATCCTGTGGCGGAGGCGCTGCAGAAGAGGAGGACGAAGCAGATTCTTTTTTTCTGCAAGGATCTGAAGAATTCTTTTTACATAGATATGTACAGAGGGATGGTGGAGGCGGCCGGGAAGAGGGATTATATGGTGGTCTTCAACGGCAGCATGGATTTTGAGAAAATCAGGAATGCCATGATTGACGGAATTATCATGCCCAATGAAGGCATTACCCAGCATTACCTGGATACAGTGGGGAGGAATTACCGTCTTCCGGTGGTGAGCGCTTCTTACGGAAATGCGGAGGGCTTTTCCAGGGCGGTGCCACGGGTGGAAATCGATATGGTCAGGGTGATGGAGCTTGCGGTCCGCGCGCTGCGTGAAAACGGGCACAGGAGGATTGCGCTGGGCATGCCTTATCCTTTCAGCTCCATGGATGCCAGGAGGCTTTCCTTCTGCTCGCTGATGAAGGAAGTTTACGGGGACAGGCTGAAGGAGTATTATATCGGCGTCTACAGGGAAGATATGGCGGGAGACAGCAGAATTTTATCCTTTCTGGAGGATGAGAGGCGGGAGGACGGCATGCAGCTGATGGAGGAGGATTTTTTCGGGAAAGGGGAGCTGGCGGCAAGGCTGTTTGCGGAAAGAAGGCTGGATGCCACGGCAGTGGTGGCTTTTAACGATGAATTTGCGCTGGGAATGTGCAAGGCCTTTCATTCCATGGGGCTGCGGGTGCCGGAGGATATTTCTATCATAGGGATCGATGGAAGCTCCGCCAGGAAGTATATGGATCCGCTGCTCACCTCGGTGGGCCTGTTTCCGGAAAAACAGGGAGCGAAATGTGCGGATATCCTGCTGGATATGCTGGAGGGAAAAAAAGTAAAGTATGTGTCAGGCTCGCCGGTACAGCTGGTAAAGGGCGCTTCGGTGAGAAAAATCAGATAGTGCCGTAAAGTGCCGTAATTATTTTGGGCGGATGCGGTAAAAAGAAGGGAATTAAGCAGCTGTAAAGATATTGGACGGCTGGAAAAATAAAATGTGCAGCCCCAGGGGGGCGGAAGGAGAGAAATTATGGAACGGAGTATGAACCTGGAAAAAATCACGCTGGGCACCTGCTATTATCCGGAGCATTGGCCGGAGGGCATGTGGGAAGAGGATCTGCGGCGGATGCTGGAGAATGGGATTGAAGTGGTCCGTGTGGCGGAATTTGCCTGGAGTAAAATCGAACCCAGGGAAGGGGAATTTACCTATGAATTTTTTGACCGGTTTCTGGAAATAGCGGAACGCGCGGGCATGAAGGTCATTTTCTGTACGCCAAGCGCCACGCCGCCGGCATGGCTGACCAACAGATACCCGGAGGTGCTCAATGCCAGACAGGACGGGGTGCTTTACCGTCACGGCTGCCGGAGGCATTACAACTACAATTCTCCGAAATATCAGGAGCTGGTGAAACGGATCGTGGAGAAATCCGCCGCCCATTATGCGGCGCATCCTGCCATCATCGGCTGGCAGATTGACAATGAGCTTAACTGTGAGGTGAATGAGTTTTATTCCGAAAGCGATACGGCGGCTTTCCGTGTGTTCCTTCAGGAAAAATATGGTACGTTGGACCGGCTGAATGAAGCTTGGGGGACTGTTTTCTGGAATCAGACCTATACGGAATGGGAGGAAATCTATGTGCCCCGGCCGACGCCCAGTAATTCTACCAATCCTCATGAGGTGCTGGATTATATACGTTTTATTTCTGACAGTACCTGCCGTTTTGCAAGAATGCAGAGCGATATTCTGAAAAAATATGTAAAGCCCGGGGATTTCATTACCACAAACGGGCTGTTCGGGAATCTGGATAACCACCGTATGACGGAGGAAAGCCTTGATTTTATCACCTATGACTCCTACCCGAATTTTGCTTATTGCCTGGATTCCTATGAGCCGGACGATAAAAGCATGCGGGACAGAAAGTGGAGCCGCAATCTGGCGGAGGCCAGAGCGATTTCCCCTAATTTCGGCATTATGGAGCAGCAGTCGGGAGCAAACGGCTGGAACAGCCGGATGGAAGCACCCACGCCAAAGCCGGGGCAGATGACGCTGTGGACGATGCAGAGTATTGCCCACGGGGCGGATTATGTGAGTTATTTCCGGTGGCGTACCTGCACTATGGGGACGGAAATTTACTGGCACGGCATCCTGGATTATTCGGGAAGGGACAACAGGCGGCTTTCCGAGCTGAAGGAAATCCATGAGAAGGCAGGACGTATGGCCTGTGTGGCTGGAAGCCGTTATCAGGCGAAGGTGGGTCTTGTAAGAGATTACGATAATCTGTGGGACAGCGTAGTGGACGCCTGGCATGGAAGAGTGGAGAGGGAAAGCGGCAAAGGGCTTTTTGAGGCTTGCCAGAGAAAGCATACGCCCTTTGACTTCTGCTATCTGGATCATATGAAGGCGGAGGAGCTGTCAAAATATCAGGTTCTGTTCTATCCTCATGCAACCATGCTGACACAGCAGATGACGGATAAGCTGACGGCATATGTGGAGCAGGGCGGCTGTCTGGTGCTGGGCTGCCGCACCGGGTATAAGGATGAGACGGGAAAATGTGTGATGAGTAAATTGCCCGGCCTGCTTGCGCCGCTGACAGGGACGGATATTCCGGAATATACCTTTGTTTCCCCGGCGGACGGAACTGTTTATGCGGACTGGGACGGCACCCGGATCGAAGCGGCGGTATTTAACGATCTGCTTGCGCCGCTGACAGAGGATGCGAAGGTGGAGGCCAGGTTTTCTTCCAGCTATTACGCGGGGACGCCGGCGCTTATCAGCAGGGAGCAGGGAAAAGGAAGGGTGTATTATTTTGGCGGCGCTTTTTCTGAGCATACGGCGGAGATTTTCTTGGAAAAGCTGGGTGTTGCAGAGCCTTACGCAGATACAGTTGTATTGCCGGAGGGCTGTGAGCTGGCGGTCAGGGAAGGGGAGCAGACGTATCTGTTTGTTTTGAATTACCTGGATGAATGCGCTGCTGTGGAACTGAAAAAGGAATGCGTGGATCTGTTCACGGGAGAAACGGTTTCCGGAAGCATGGAGCTGAAGCCATTTGAGGCAAAGGTGCTGGCTGTGGGGAAATAAATTTTGCCGGAATGATGAAATGAAGCAGTAATTCAGAGATCGTGACCATTATGAAAATTTTCATGGAAAATGGAAAAATCCGTTCTGTTTTATGGCAGAGCGGATTTTTCTTTATATATTACACGATGGAATGGATCTGATTACTGCAATTGTGATGAAGGTAATATTTCGCATAGCTTTTGATTCTGTTTGAACAGATAATCTGTGTAAATCTTAGGGTGTGTCAAATAAACTGTGTATCACGT
>NZ_KE992772.1:19481-24426 GCF_000466465.2 Clostridium sp. KLE 1755 | reverse complement strand
GCAAGACGCCTTTACCCTACCCTACGATTTGTTGTCGTCCCGCGAGGTGGAGAACATCTTTGAAAACAGTGATTTTGTGTATATGCTCAACCAAGCCCAGGGCGACCGGGAAATCCTTGCCAAGCAGCTTAACATTTCACAGCAGCAAATGACCTATGTAACCCATTCCGAAGCGGGCGAGGGACTTATCTTCTATGGCAACGTGATTTTGCCCTTTATTGACCGTTTCCCGAAAGATACGGAACTCTACCGCGTGATGACGACCAAGCCCGGCGAGGTGTCAGCATGAAGATAGAAACGGATAAAATCTATTGCGGCGACAGCTTGCAGGTGCTTCAAACCTTGCCGGATAACTGTATGGATTGTTGCGTAACGTCCCCGCCCTACTATGCTTTGCGCGATTACGGCACAGACGGGCAGATCGGACGGGAAGCAACGCCGGAGGAATATGTTTCCCGCATTACAGCGGTTTTCCATGAGGTAAAGCGGGTGCTTACGCCGGAGGGTACTTGTTGGCTGAATATCGCGGACACTTATTGCGGCACAGGCAGCAAAGCCGACCACCAAGACCCGAAATATCCCAAAGGCAGGAACGGGCAGCAAGTGGCGGTAAACCACCGCGCCCCCGGCTGCAAGCCGAAAGACCTAATCGGTATTCCGTGGCTTGTAGCCCTTGCCTTGCGGGGCGACGGTTGGTATTTGCGCAGTTCTATCATTTGGCACAAGGGAAACGCCATGCCGGAAAGCACGCGGGACAGACCGACGCGCTGCTATGAATATGTGTTTCTGCTTACCAAGTCGAAGAAATATTACTACGATTGGCAAGCAGTAGCCGAGCCGATAGCCCCCACAACGGCGGTACGGCTGAAAAGCGGAGTTGGGAAAGGCAACAAATATGCCGCTACCGTTCCGGGGCAAAACCAGCCGCAGAAAATCAACCGTCCCCGTAGGAAAGGCGCATACACCGACGAAATGATTTCCCCCGTCCGCAGCCGCCGCAACGTTTGGCAGATCAACACAGCTTCCTATCGCGGCGGGCATTTTGCAGCGTTCCCGCCGAAACTTGCGGAAACGTGCATTTTGGCGGGCTGTCCTGTCGGCGGGATTGTGCTTGACCCGTTTTTAGGCAGCGGCACGACCGCAGCGGCGGCAAAAAGCCTTTCCCGCCGCTATATCGGTATAGAGATCAACCCCGAATACTGCACCCTTGCAAAACAGCGTATTGGAGGTGATGAACATTGAGCAAGGAATTAAAAGCCCCCGACAAGGTAACGCAGAAAATGACCCGCGACGGGGCGGTTGCGGAAAACCTTACAACGGGCGAAACGACGAGTATCAGCGAAAGACCGCCGGAGGAAAACTATTCAGCCCCCGCAGCGGGAGCAGCGGAAAAAGCGACCCAACGTATCGGCACAGAGGTTAGCCGCCATTTTGAAAAGGGCGCGGAGAAAAAAGCCATTGACGCAGCGCAGCTTAAAACCCATACGTCCCGCTTGCAGTTTTCCGAAGCGGAACGGGCAACGCCGGAACTGCAAAAGGCAATCAAAAAATCCGATACGGCGGCTGACCGTTTAGACAAAGCGCGGGCAGCTATCCCCAAACAGACCAAAATCACAAAAGAGCGCGTTTTTGACGAAGCCAAAGGCAAAGCAAAGACGCGCCTTGCTTTTGAAAAGACGGATAAGCCCCCAAACGGCAAGTTGCGTCATAACCCGTTATCCCGTCCGGCGCAGGAATTGGACGCCGCCGTACATGGAAAAATCTATGAGGTGGAGAAAGAAAACGTCGGTGTGGAAAGCGGACACAGGATAGAACTTGTGGGCGAGAAAGCGGGCGGCATGACGACGCGGGCAGTAAAACGCGGCATACGCAGTCATAAGCTGAAACCCTACCGGGCAGCGGCAGCAGCCGAGAAAAAGGCAGCAAAGGCAAACGCCGATTTTCTCTATCAAAAGGCGCTACATGATAACCCCGGCCTTGCGCACTCTAACCCGATTTCCCGTTTTTGGCAAAAGCAGCGCATTAAAAAGCAGTATGCAAAGGCGTTGAAAACAGGCGGCAAGGTGAAAAAGACCGCCGAAGCTACCGCAAAGGCGGCGAAGAAAACCGCGCAGGAAACCAAACGGGCGACGTTCTTTGTCGTCCGGCATTGGAAAGGCTGTTTGATTGTGGGCGGGATTGCCTTTATCGTGCTTCTGTTTTTCGGCGGCTTGTCCTCTTGTTCCCTGTTCGGCGGCAACAGCGGCAGCGGCTTGATTGCGTCGTCCTATCTCTCCGAGGACGCGGATATTACAGGCGCAGAAAGCGCGTATGTCGCTATGGAAGCCGAGTTACAGGATATGCTGGATAACATCGAAAGCGAATACCCCGGCTATGACGAATACCGGGTAACGGCTGACGAGATCGAGCATGACCCGTATGTGCTAATCTCTATCCTCTCCGCTTGGCATGAGGGCGTGTTTACTCTCGATGAAGCGCAAAGCACCCTTGAAATGCTCTTTGATAAACAGTATATCTTGACGGTTACGGAGGAAGTCGAGGTACGCTACCGCACCGAAACGCGGACGGACAGCGAGGGCAACGAATACGACGTTGAAGTAGCCTATAACTATTACATTCTCAATGTGGATTTGGAAAACTTCAACCTCTCCCATGTTCCCGTTTACATTATGGGCGAGGAACAGCTATCCATGTACGCTATGTATATGTCGTCGCTTGGGAACAGACCCGACCTTTTCCCGCAATCCGGCTATATTTCAAAATACTATGAAAACCCGCCAGCGGATTATGAAATCCCGCCCGCCTATCTGGAAGATGAACAGTTTGCGCGGCTCATTGAGGAAGCGGAAAAGTATGTCGGTTTTCCTTATGTGTGGGGCGGCAGCAGCCCGGAAACCTCTTTTGATTGCAGCGGTTTTGTTAGCTATGTGCTGACGAACAGCGGCTTATACAATACGGGCAGACTTGGGGCGCAGGGGCTTTACAACATTTCAACCCGCGTTTCCAACCCGCAGCCGGGGGATTTGGTTTTCTTTACGGGTACATATGACACACCGGGGGTATCTCATGTGGGTATCTACGTTGGCGAGGACGGGGACGGAAGCCCCGTCATGCTGCATTGTGGCGACCCGATACAATACGCAAAACTTGATACAAGCTATTGGCAATCCCATTTTTACGCCTATGGGCGGCTACATTACAACTGACTTTGAAAGGAGTTTATTTCTATGGCAAACACGAAACTTGACCGTATCGAACGGGATATTGAGAAAACGAGGGCGAAAATCCTTGAATACCAAAAAAGGCTGAAAGACCTTGAAGCGCAGAAAATCGAGGAAGAAAACGCGCAGATCGTTCAAATGGTGAAAGCGGTACACCTTGACGGGGCGCAGCTTGCCGCGTTCCTCTCCGCTTACGCCAGCGGCGAAATTGCCTTGCCGCAGCCGGACGCAGACTATACCGACGAACAGGAGGAAACCGAAGATGAAGCATAAAAAACTGTTCCGCAGCGTTACCGCTTTGCTTGCCGCCCTTGTACTCATGGGCGGCTTTTCTGTTACCGCTTTTGCGGGCGGCGGTGATGTGAGCGACGAGCCGCCTACCCCTGTAACCGAAACCGAGCCGGAAGAAACGACGGGCGGCTATGAGCCGCAGCCCTTAACGCCGGAGGGCAACATGAGCATTGTGGACGACATAACGGGCGAAGCGTCCGGCGATAAGCAATTTATTACCGTCGTTACGAAAAACGGAAACTATTTTTACATCATCATTGACCGCGCCGAGGACGGGGAAAACACCGTCCATTTCCTCAATCAAGTTGATGAAAAAGACCTTTTGCAGCTTATGGAGGACGAACAGACCGAAGCCCCCGCTTGTAGCTGTACTGAAAAATGCGTTGCCGGAAGCGTCAACACCGATTGCCCCGTTTGCAGCGTCAACATGAGCGAGTGCGCGGGCAAGGAAGCCGAGCCGGAGCCGGAAGAAACCGAGCAGCCGGAGCCGGAGGAAGATAAAGGCGGCGGCATGGGCGGTGCTATTCTGCTTGTCGTGCTGCTTCTTGCCGCAGCGGGCGGCGGCGCGTTCTATTACTTTAAGATTATGAAGCCCAAAAAGGACGCGGCAAAAGGCAGCAGCAACCTTGACGATCTCGACTTTGACGAGGACGACGAGGACGAGGAAGAATTAGAAACCGAGCAGGAGGACGAGGAAGTATGAAACTTGTAATTGCAGAGAAACCGAGCGTCGGGGCGTCGATTGCCGCCGTACTTGGCGCGAATGAAAAGCGCAGCGGATATTTTGAGGGCAGCGGCTACCTTGTGTCCTGGTGTATCGGGCATTTGATTAGCCTTGCGGACGCGGCGACCTACAACGAGCAGTACCGAAAATGGAAGTATGACGATCTCCCCATTGTCCCGCAGGATTGGCAGTTTACCGTTGCCAGCGGCAAGGAGCAGCAGTTTTCCGTACTCAAAGACCTTATGCAGCGCAGCGACGTTTCCGAGATTGTCAATGCGTGCGACAGCGGGCGCGAGGGAGAACTCATTTTTCGATTTGTCTACGAACAGGCAAATTGCAAAAAGCCCTTTTCCCGCCTTTGGATTAGCAGCATGGAAGAAAGCGCAATCCGCGAGGGCTTTTCAAGCCTCAAAGACGGACGCGGCTATGACAACCTCTATCAATCCGCGCTTTGCAGAGCAAAGGCCGATTGGCTCATCGGCATTAACGCGACCCGCCTTTTCTCTATCCTCTACCATAAAACATTGAATGTCGGCAGAGTGCAAACGCCCACCCTTGCTATGCTGGTAAACCGCGACTATGCAATCAGCAGCTTTAAGAAAGAGAAATATCATGTCGTCCGGCTGGACGTTGGCGGCGTTGCCTCCCTTTCCGAAAGGCAGGACGACGAAGCGGCGGCGCGGCAGATGAAAGCGGCTTGCGAGAAATC
>NZ_KE992772.1:0-19381 GCF_000466465.2 Clostridium sp. KLE 1755 | reverse complement strand
TTGCGAGAAATCGCAAGCCGTTTGTACTTCCCTCAAAAAAGAGAAAAAGACCGTTGCACCGCCGAAGCTGTTTGACCTTACCGCGTTGCAGCGCGAAGCCAACCGCCTGTACGGGTTTACGGCGAAACAGACCCTTGATTATGCGCAAGCCCTCTACGAAAAGCGGCTTTTGACCTATCCCCGCACCGACAGCAAATACATCACTTCCGATATGCAGGACAGCACAAAGGAACTCATTACCGGGCTTTGTTCGCTGCTTCCCTTTATGCGGGACGTGAAGCTGCAAGCAGACCTTACAAGGGTTTGCGACAACAGCAAAGTAACCGACCACCACGCTATTTTGCCGACAGCCGAGTTTTTGAAAACGGGCTTTTCTTCCCTTACCGACAGCGAAACAAAACTTATGACCCTTGTATGCGCGAAGCTGCTTTGCGCCGCAGCCGCGCCCTATGAATATGAAGCGGTTACGGCGGTTATCTCTTGCGGCGGTTATACCTTTACCGCAAAGGGAAAGACGACGCTTTGCGAGGGGTGGCGTGAGATTGAAAAGCTGTCCCGCGCCGCGTCCGAGGAACAGGACGAGGACGCAGAGCCGGAAACCGTTTTGCCGCCGCTTGCCGAGGGGCAGACCTTTGACAATCCGGCAGCGGAGATCTCCGAGCGTTACACGCAGCCCCCGAAAGCATATACCGAAGATACGCTTCTGTCCGCTATGGAGAACGCGGGCAAGGAAGAAACGCCGGAGGACGCAGAGCGCAAAGGGTTAGGCACTACCGCAACGCGGGCGGGTATCATTGAAAAACTCATTAGTGCGGGCTTTGCCGAGCGCAAGGGCAAAAAGCTAATCCCCACAAAGGACGGGTATAACCTTGCCGCTATCCTGCCCGAAGTCCTTACGTCCCCGCAGCTTACGGCAGAATGGGAAACCCGCCTTACCGGGATTGCCAAAGGCAGCGACAGCCCGGACGATTTCATGCGCAGCATTGAGGAAATGACAGCGGGGCTTGTCAAAACCTATTCCGCGATTTCCGAAGATAAAGCGAAGCTGTTTACCCCGCAGCGGGAAGCAATCGGCACTTGCCCCCGTTGCGGCGCGACGGTTTACGAGGGCAAGAAAAACTACTACTGTTCCGACAGGGCGTGCAGCTTTGTCATGTGGAAAAATGACTTGTTCTTTCAGCAGCGCAAAAAGACTTTCACAAAGGCGATTGCCGCCGCCCTTTTGAAAGACGGAAAGGTAAAAATCAAGGGTATGTACTCCACCAAAACGGGAAAGACCTTTGACGGGGTTGTGCTGCTTGCCGACACAGGCGGCAAGTATGTAAACTTCCGCGTCGAGCAGAACCGAAAATGATTAGGCTTGATGAAAAGCAGTATCGAGCCGTTAAGAAAATGACCCGCGCCGCGTGCGCCAACAACGATTGCGGGAACTGTCTGCTATTGGACGACGGGGAAACTTGCGTGTGTGTGCAGAGTATCAGCTATTCGCTGTTATGCCGTTATTTCCGCGAAGCGGTTTTACCCGCAGACAGGCAGCTTTGCGAACAGATCACCCGCAGCGGGGAAACCGATTTGAAGCGTTGCGCGGTATGCGGCAGCACGTTTGCGGCGGGCAGCAATCGGGCGAAATACTGTCCCGATTGTGCGGCAAAGATACGCCGCAGGCAGAAAGCGGAAAGTGAGAGAAACAGGCGTTTACGGATAAAAACAACTACATAGCAAGCACAGCAAACGAGTACCCGTTTGCGAGAAATGCCCGCGCTGCTCTTGGAACGGCGCGGGCATTTTGCTTGTTGGGATAGTCCCAAACCCTTAAAAATCGAGAAAGGACGTGATGAAACAATATGCCGTATTCTTCATACGACCATGACAAATTGGAAACCGCCGAAACCATGCGGATAGAACGCCGGATATATTTTGAAGCAAAGGACGGGGATATTGCCCCCTATGTTTCCTTGCTGCCGGAACAGCTACACGCCATGCGCGAGGAAAGCGCGGCAGCGGAACAGGCGGTTTTTGACGACCTTGCAAGACGCGCCACCGCTTGGGAGCAACAGGCGGGAAAAACACTTTTGCTTGACAAAGCGATTGAATACACAAGGACAACCGTTGTGCAGCACACTTCTAACGAGTGGCAGAAAGGCGAATATGACCGATATACCCGCAGCAACCGGGTATATCAGATGAACTACCACATTTACGAGAACACCCGTTACGACAGGGAGAAGCAGCAAAGCGTCCCTTACTCTTATTCTCTCACATGGAGCGTTTATACCAACAGCCCGAACAGGAACGGGCAAGCGAAGATTGCCGGACAGGACAGAAAGGTTTTTTCCGACAAGGCGGCTATGGAAAAGTATCTGAATGGACGTATCAAAGCATATGACCGTCTGTTTACGGAAATCTCCCCACCTATCCCGCAGGAGTACGCCGAGCATTTCAAAGTAAACGGTATGCTTTTACCGGGCTATACCATTGAGGGCGAGGAACCCCCGCAGCAGCAGCCACAGACGGCAGCTATCCCCGAAACTACCGGGCAGCAAAAGGAGCGTGAACACATGAGCGAACAGTTTTCTATTATGATTGGCAACCGCAGCCGTTTTGAAGCGGGCGACCCCGACGGTTATTGGCTGGATATGCCCGCCACAAAGGAGCAGCTTCACGAAGCCATGCAGAGCGTCGGCATTACCGCCGACAACCCGCAGGATTTTTCCATTCGCGGCTTTTCCGACGACCCGGAAAAACATATTGCCTTGCCTTATGACATGGTATGCGCCGCCAGCGTGGACGAACTCAATTTTCTTGCGGCGCGGATTGAGCAGCTGGACCCCGCCGAGATCGGCAAGCTGAACGCAGCCTTGCAGCAGAAAAACGGCTTTGAGAACATCGGACAGGTAATCGACTTCACCTACAACGTGGATTTCTACGTCCATATTCCCGAAGTACATACCTACCGCGATTTGGGCGACTACTACTTAAATCAATCCGGCATGGTGCAAATGCCCGAAGAATGGAAAGGCGGGATTGACCTTACCGCTTTTGGCAGGAACGCCGCCGAGCAGGAAAAGGGCGCGTTTACCGAATACGGCTATATCGTCGAAAGCGGCGACGAGTGGGAGCGTCAGTTTGAGGGGCGCGAAGTGCCGGAGGAATACCGCATTATGAGTTACCCGCAGCAAGAGCGCGGCGAACAGGATAAAACCTTTTTAGACGCAGCCGAAGTACAGCAAGCAGACGCACAGCCCGCCGAGCCGCAGCAGCCCCGCCCCGTCGTACCGATTATCCTTTCTTCCGAAAAGCCCGGCGACAAGGTAAAGGAGATCACCGCCCGTCTGGAACAGGGCATACAGGCGGTTTTTGACAGCGACCGCTACAAAGAGTTTTTAACGGCTATGTCAAAGTTTCACGATTACAGCTTGAATAACACTATCCTAATCGCCATGCAGGGAGGCAATTTGGTAAAGGGCTATTCACAATGGCAGAAAGAGTTTGACCGCCATGTGAAAAGCGGCGAGAAAGGTATTAAAATCTTTGCCCCCGCGCCCTACAAGGTAAAAAAGCTGGTGGATAAAATCGACCCCGACACAAGAAAGCCCATACTTGACAGCGAGGGAAAGACGGTTAAGGAAGAAAAGGAAGTTACCGTTCCCGCCTTTAAGGTTGTAACCGTCTTTGACATTTCGCAGACCGAGGGCAAGGAGTTCCCCGACCTCTCCGTTAAACCGCTGCTTGCCGATGTGGAACAGTACGAGGACTTTTTCGCTGCCCTTGAAAAAGCGTCCCCCGTTCCGATTGCTTTTGAGCAGATCACAAACGGCGCAAACGGATATTTCAGTTTGACCGATAAGCGAATTGCTATCAAAGAGGGTGTGAGTGAGCTGCAAGCGGTTAAGACCGCCATTCACGAAATCGCCCATGCGAAGCTGCATGACGTGGACTTAAATGCCCCGCTGGAGGAACAAAACCGCGTTGACCGCCGCAGCCGCGAGGTACAGGCTGAAAGCGTTGCCTATACGGTGTGTCAGCATTTCGGGCTTGATACGTCGGATTACTCTTTCGGGTATGTTGCCGGGTGGAGCAGCGGCAAGGAAATGACCGAATTAAAAGCGTCCCTTGAAACGATACAGGCGACCGCAAAGGAACTCATTACCGAGATTGAGGGGCATTTTACCGAATTGCAGCAGCAGCGGCAAACCGAGCAGGAGCAGGAAACGAAAACAAAAGAAACCTTGCTTCTCAACGGCAAGGAGGACAGCTACGGGATTTATCAGTTAGCCCGCAGAGAGGAAACTATGGATTTGCGCTTTGAGCCTTTCGACCGTCTGCAAGCAACGGGGCATACCGTTGACCGGGCAAATTATGAACTCGTCTATACCGCGCAGCTTACAAAGGATATGACGCTTGGCGGCATTTGGGAAAAGTTTAATATCGACCGCCCCGACGATTTTAAGGGGCATAGCCTTTCCGTTTCCGACATTGTTGTGCTTCATCAGAACGGCGAGAACACCGCCCACTATGTAGACAGCATAGGTTTTCAGCAAGTACCGGAGTTTTTACAGGAACAAGCGCAGCAGACCCCCGTATTTGATAAGCTATCTCCCGAACAGCAGCAAGCCCTATCCGATACCGTAAAAGATACGCTGCAACTGCTTGTAGACGCAGACAAGCGGATTTATGGCGACGTTACAGGCAAGACCCTTGAAGCAATCGCGGCACAAGGGTATTCCTACAAGGGCGGGCAGCTTGAAAAGCAGCAGCCGGAAGCGACCCCCGAAAGCCTTATGACGGGCGAAACCGTCAGAACGCCGAGGGGTAATTTTTATATTACCGACATGAGCCGAGAACAGATCGAAGCGGCGGGCTTTGGTTTTCATCATGCGTCGGAGGACGGGAAGTATCTCATTATGGGAAACGGCACACAGGCATTTGCCATAGCTGCCGAGCAGCCGCAGCGGGATAATCCCTTAAAGCACGTTGAGGACATTGTAGAGCAGAACGACAACAACTTTGACGGGATTATCAATAATACGCCGCAAACGCCCACCGTCGCGGATTTGGAGCAGCGGGCAAAGGCGGGCGAAGCGATCTCCGTTGCCGACCTTGCGAAAGCGGTAAAAGCCGAGAAACGGGAGCAGCCGCAAAAGAAACCGTCCATTTTGAAGAAGCTGGACGAGTACAAGAAACAGGCGGCGCAGCAGCCGAAAGACAAGCAGAAAGAGCAGAAAAAGGATTTGGAGGTTTGATAGTATGAATATCCGCTTTACCATTGAGGAAGAAAACATAATTGCGATTTACGCCGAGGACAGCCGGGAAAGGACGATTGATAATATCAACTCTGCCATACCCTACATGGACGAGGATATGCGCCAGCTTGCCGCCGCAGCGGTGAACAAGCTGCAAGCCATGACGGACAGCGAGTTTTCCGAAAGGGAGTTTATCTTGACCGACGAGGAATAGCCCATAGAGAACAGGGGCGCGGTTGCCGATTTCCGGCACCGCGCCCCTGTTCTTTTTTTGTCCTTGCGTGGACAATTAGAAAGCCGTTTTTGCGGGTTTGAATATACTTTATCGTCTATGTCGTTTTCATGCGCTGGAAGCCGCAGAAACACAGGCGTTTTCAGCCCTTAACATTCCACTTGCCACCCCATGTTTTGCGCCTTATCGCTCCTGCTCCCGCGCCCTGCTTTGGGACGGGTAAAGAATACTATCGACGTTCTTTTTGACAACGCCGTACTCTTGCATTTGCTTTTTCGCTTGGCGGTAATCCTCATACAATTTGGTTTTCCTGTCGTTTAAGCTGCTATACTCCTTGCGCAGCGCGGCGAGATCGGGCAGCTTCTTTATCTGCATTTCCTTTAATGCCCTTGCCGCAGCTTCAAACAGGATAATTTCGCTTTCATGCCCCCGCAGATACTTTTCCTTGTCCGGCGATTTTCGGTATTCATCGTAAATCGGTTTTAACTGTCGGTATGTGGTGGTGTGCTTGATAAGCAGCGACAAATCAGACATACGCTGTTCCACTTCCTTAACCGCCTTTGCCGCCGCGTCATGAGCGGTCATAATATCGGCTATCTTGCTTTCAAGTTCGCTATAATACTCAATCTTGTTTTCGGTTAGGAAGTTCATGCTTTTAGCAGCCTGTTTCAGATTATGGATTTTTGCCCACCGTTCATAGCCCGCCGACTGTTGGGCTTTGATACTGTTTTCAAGATCGACGACAAGCCGGATTTTCTTATCTTCCCGCAGCGTTTTTGTTTTGGCAACATACACGCCCTTGATACGCTCCTTTATCGCTTCTTCCGTATAGGCCGCGCCGAGCGTCTTTGTGCGGGTAAACCGTTCCTGTCCGGCAGCGCGAAAGGAAATGTATTTGCCCTGTTTGATTTCATACCCCATTTCCTGCAAGCGGCGCAGCAGTTCGTCAAAATCTTTCACTTGGGGAATGAGAGTATCTATCGCCGTTTTCAGCTTTGCTTTGTAGCTTGTCCCTTGCTTTTCGGCGGTGTATTCTGCATAGCTTTTTCCCTTGTCCTGTCCCGGTACGACGACGGATAGCCCATGCTCTTTACATATCCTGTCGCTGGTGCGCCGGATAAAGTGATAGCTTTGCTTGTTGGAATGGTACTTTTTGTAGTCAACGAAGCTAACCGCGTTGAAAATCAAGTGATTATGCAGATGGTCTTTATCGACGTGAGTTGTCAAAACAAACTCATACTTGCCGCCTAATACCGCCCCGGCAAGTTCCATGCCGATTTTGTGCGCTTCTTCCGGTGTGGTTTCTCCCACCGCAAAGGATTGTATCAAGTGCCGCCCTAAATGTGTGCCGCGATCTCCGGCAGCTTCCCGCGTCCATGCAAACTCAATATCGGCGGTTTCCAGCCCGCAGCCGAAAGAGGACGCAAGCAGCTTCCCGTCTGTCTTTTCGGGATTTAAGATATAGTCTATCGCAGCCTTTAAGGTTGATTTAATAGGGTGCGTCTTTGTAACCGCCATATCTCGTCCACCGCCTTTTTAATGTCCTCTATATCCTGCCTGTAAACCGTCCCCGTCGCATTGGCGCGTTTTGCAATTTGGTTGATGTTCCGGCTCACCGCTTGCAGTTCCCGGATATATGCTTTTGTGTCGCTTCGGTCAACGACAAGAATATACCCGTCTATCGCCATTTTACGGAAGTATGCCCCATACTGCTTTATGGGAAGCTGCTTCATCTTCTCGTCGATCAGCCGCTTTTCTTCTTCCGTAACGTAAAACTTCATCTGTATATTTCTCTTTCGGTTTTCCATTTCCGCGCCGCCTTTCGGTATAAGGGTTTGGGATTATCCCAACAAGCATTTTCCGCAAACGGGTACTCGTTTGCTGTGCTTGCTATCTACTCCATACCCCCACCGAAAGGCGGTATTTGTTGCGCGTTCCTTTGATTTTGGACGCAAAAAAAGATTGCAGCCGCCATGCGCTGCAATCTCCCGATTTCTCATATTGTGAGGTTAATCCTCTGCTTTTTCGACTTCCGTTATCTCCCTTGCTGTTGCGGTTACAATCCGTATGCCTTTATCGCTCATACCGTCCAGCAGCGCGTCAAGCTGCCGCCGCCCGGTGGATTTCTCCGCATTGCTGTTCGGGAAGAAAAATTGATCTACCGAAATATGATACCGGGTTACAAGGTCATAGAATACCTGTAAACTCGGCTGTTGTCCCTTGTTCTCGATATTCGCAAGGTAGCGCGGGGAAATATATAACTCGTCGCTTACCTTTTTGCGGCTCTCGCCGTATTCATTTCTCGCGGCTTTTATAGCTGCCCCGAAAGCCTTAAAGTCGTACAATGGTACGGGTCTTTTTGCCATTTTCATTCACCCTGTTACATTTTACAGTTCACCTTTCTTTTTGGATATGTCCACACAATTCATATCATTAGGTTAAATACTTCCTGTTGTGTATTGACAGTAGACTGATTTTCTGATAAAATAAAATTTATGTAAAAGGAGGCGGCGTTTATGTTGCATAGCATGCGTATTAGATAAGCATTGAAAAAAAGGATTTTCCCATTTTCAACATGGGCTTTTTTGTCATGCTTATTTTGCGGATGCTATACAAAAAACTAACGACGTATAGATATAGTATAGACATAGTGCAAGCTATGCCTTAGTTTTGTTGTACTGCTCTGTGCATTATAAATGCAGGTCAATGCTCATGTTGAGGATTGACCTGCATTTTTTTGTGTAAAAAGGACGAGTGAAATATAATGCTTAAAAAATATTGGATAAAATGTCCGATTTGTAACGGAAAGACGAGAGTTCAAGTATTTCATAATACTGTATTAAAAGATTTTCCTCTTTTCTGCCCTAAATGCAAATTGACGCATATCATTGATGTAGAAAAATTAGAGATTGTAATCAAAAATACAGAAAAACAAACTTTTATTATTTAGAAGAAAGGATATAAAAATGAAACGTTTACCTAAATATACGCCTGCGGAAGTACGGAATGATCCATACGGATTTACTTACAAAGAAATGTCGGAAGTTATTGGCGAGAATGAAGCAAAAGCCTTATATGAAGAATTATATAAGCAATTACCACGCAAAAAAAATCTATCAATGTTGGTAAAAAATATTTGCAAAAGCAGTGATACTGAAAAGTATGTTTACGAACTGAAAGACAACAAATACATTGAAACGGTTTTTATCAAGCGGCGAGATGGTGGAACTGTTTGCGTGAGCACACAAGTCGGTTGTCCTGTTGGTTGTATTTTTTGTGAGTCCGGGCGAAATGGCTTTGTTCGTAATCTAACATCGTCAGAAATCGTACAACAGATTATATTGTTGCGTCGAAAAGTAAACCGTATCGTTTTTATGGGTATGGGAGAGCCTTTATTCAATTATGACAACTTGATAAAAGCAATCCATATTCTCCGAGATAGATATGGGCTCAACTTTCCAACCGACGGCATTACCATATCAACAGTTGGTCCGGTCGATCAATTAAAAAAATTGCGCGAGGAACATCTTAAAATTCAGTTGACAATATCTTTACACGCAGCAACACAATCTGCAAGAAATCGTATTATTCCTCACATGCGCATATATGCTATTGAAGATGTTGTTAAGCAAGCCTTATCCTATTCTGAAAGGCATAATCGCAAAATTGTCTTTGCGTATTTGCTTTTACCGGGTATAAATGACCGGCCCTCAGATGTAAGACAACTTGCAAAATGGTTTCGGGGCAAAAAAGTTATGATTAACGTGTTACAATACAACCCAACAAGCAATTCAAGAATTAAAGCACCACAGAAACGGGAAATAGTTGCATTCAAACATCAATTAGAGCAAGCAGGACTTGAAGTTACTATGAGAGTTTCTCATGGCAGAGAGATTAACGCGGCTTGTGGACAGTTAGCTAACACATATAATAAATTCAAAAAAAAATGATTAAAAGTGCCAGACGCATAGACGCAGAGCCGATAACGCATTAGGTCAAAAAACCTATGTGTTATCGGCTTTTTTATTTAATATTGCGCAAAAGCCGCTGTTCCCTATTATAGAATGGATTGCGGGTAGTGTATTAAAGTCGCCCTTTTTTAAGGATACGGCGGTATCGGGGAGGTATCGCCGTGTCCATTTTTATTTACTGTAACCCGCCTAATGCTTTGCGGTCAAAAAAAGCTATGCTCCGCAAGCGGGATATTCCGGCTATGAATGTGAACTGTCAATACATTTAGCTACTGCTTACATTTCCTTTGCGCCCGTCCGCGTCTTGCGGACGGGCGCATTTTGCTTTTTTCAACTTTTTTCTGAAAAGCGCACTCAAGAGCCATCTCCCGAACGGGTACGGAGCGAAAGGGGCAGAGAGGACAAGCCCTTAACTCCCGTCCTCTACTCCACGCGGGAAGGAGGTGAACTCTATGGAGCTATCTTCTTCCGACAAGGAAAGAATACAACATCAGTACGACGCATTAGCAAAGAAAACTTTGGTCGGCGAAGCGAAAAGCCACCGTCGCACTCTTGCGAAACGCGCAGCACGCGAAGTTACTTTTTCGGATTTGAGCGAAAGCGAACTTGCGCAGCTTTTCACAACGGACGAATACGAAAGCGATTATTTCCGTTTTCAAGTGTCCGGCTTTGATGTACTCGTCAAAAATGAATTGCTTGCCGAAGCACTTAACGCTTTGCCCGAAAGAAAACGCGACATTATCCTGTTGTCCTACTTCTTGGATATGAGCGACGCGGAAATTGGCGAACTGCTGAATGTTGTACGCACGACGGTTTTCCGGCACAGGAAATCCGCGCTTGCGAAAATCAAACAGTATTTGGAGGGAAAAGCAGATGATGAATACCGTTAGGAAATCTGAAAATCTGTTGCCGTTCCCTGTCATTTCCGCAGCGGCAAACGGCGACACAACCGCCATGTGCGCGATCTTGAAGCATTACGAGGGTTACATAGCAAAACTTTGTACCCGCACGCTGAAAGACGACGCGGGCAATACCTATTCCTATGTGGACGAGGAAATGCGTAACAGGCTGCAAGTGCGTCTTATTACCCGCACCCTTGCTTTTCATGTAGGATAACTTTTCCAGCCCATGCGGGAGCGTGTCCCCTTTCCACGCTTCCCGTTATGGGCTATTTGTCGTTCCGCAAAAGCATATCCGCTGTTGATGTGCTTTTGCAGGCCGACAAAGCCTATTGTTCTTTGACAAAGAAAGCGGCCTTTGGTGCGCAGCATAACAGGCAACGGGTACATTCCGTCTGTACCGAGCCAGTCGGCGGGTACGCCATGACAGCTTTTCCCCTACGGGGAAAAGCCGAGCGAGAACTACCGCGCCGTAAAACAAGTTTAGCAGCTTGTGGGCGACGACATACAAGGCGGCACAATGATACTCCCGCGTTGAACACCCTCAAAGTATTGCGCGGCGCACCCATAAGCATGGGCCGGGGTGAAACTCCCGTGAGGTTGCAGCTAACAACCGCCCGTTTTTGCCTTTTTAGTTCATATTCTCTTTCTATCCCACGAAAGGGGGATTTTCTACTATGGAACAAACAAATAAGCAAGAAGCAAAATCCCCGATTGTACGCGAATACAAGATCGGGGATATAACCTATATCGTCAAAGCCGTTGTAAAAGACGGTGTAAGAGAGGACGCCGCGACAAAGGTACGCCGCCTAATCCACAATGACCTAAAACAAGAAAAAAGCCCGGTATAATGCCGAAATTACTCTCCTATTGCAGACGGGCGGCGGGTTTTGTGGTATAATATACATAACCTGTTTGTCCGGCTGTCGGAATAGGAGGTAACATGAAACAGCCGGATAAATTGACCGCATACTATTTTCGTGCGGCACTTCAAACAGATACTTTGTACCTTGACAATCAAATGCAAAAACTTCTTTACCACGCAAGCCAAAATGGGATTGCCACCTTTGCGCTGTATGTAGATAACGGCTATAACGGTTTGAACTTTGACCGTCCCGCGTTTTCCCTTATGCAGCAGGATATGAAAAATGGGCGGTTAGAAAAAATCATTGTGGCAAGCCTTGACCGCATTTCCCGTAACTGTTTAGACGTAATCGCTTTTGCAGATTGCGCCGCTGGTTTGGGTGTTTCTATTGAAGCGATCAACGGCGACCATGCCGCGCTGGATTGCAGCCGACAGCTATATGCTGCACTTGCCGCGAAAGGTGGTGAGCGCAGTTGAGTAACACTTTTTCCTTTCAGCAGATTGCAGCCCCCAAAGTGTTAAGCGCGGAAGTCCGCGAAGCCATTTCAAACAATGTCTTACAATTCTATGTGCGCGATCAACAGCAGAACGCACAGGACGAGGGCATAACGGCTTTGTATGAAAGGCTTTCGCAAGAGGACAAATTGGAGGGCGAGAGCAACAGTATTGCAAACCAAAAGAAGATTTTGGAACGGTACTGCCGGGAGCATGGCTATACGGCAATCCGGCACTATGACGAGGACGACGGATATTCTGGTACGAACTTCAACCGCCCCGGCTTTCAGCGTATGTTAGCCGATATTAAGGCGGGGAAAATCAAGCGCGTTATCGTCAAGGATATGTCCCGTTTTGGACGCGATTATTTGCAAGTCGGTTTTTATACCGATATGCTGTTTCCCGATTTTGGCGTGCATTTTATCGCTGTCAACGACGGAGTGGACAGTACGCGGGGCGAAAATGAGTTTACCGCAATCCGTAATGTGTTCAATGAGATGTACGCCCGCGACACTTCAAAGAAGATACGCGCTACTTGGCAATCAAAGGGGAAATCCGGCGAACATCTTACCACAATCCCGCCTTATGGCTACATGAAAGACCCGGACAACAAAAAGAAGTGGATTATAGACGAGGAAGCCGCAGCCGTTGTGCAGCAGATTTTCGCGTTGTGCGTTTCCGGCTTGGGACCGCAAAAAATCGGAAAGTGGTTAGAGGAACATCAAATCCTTAATCCTACTTTCTATTGGTTGTCAAAAGGCTTGAAAGTAACAAACAAGCCGAAGCCGGGGGCTAATCCTTACAAGTGGACGAATGAAACGGTTTCCCGTATGCTTGAAAAAATCGAGTATTTAGGGCATACGGTAAACTTCAAGACCCGCAAGCAATCCTACAAAAGCAAAAAGACATTGTGGAACGACCCGTCGGAATGGGTAATCTTTGAGAACACGCAGCCGCCGATTGTGGAAGAAAGCGTATTTCTCATTGTGCAGAACATACGCCGATCACGCCGCCGCCCTACCAAAATGGGCGATATGGGTATTTTCTCCGGGCTGCTTTATTGTGCAGAGTGTGGCGGCAAGATGTATCAATGCCGCGCAACGAACTTTACCGAAGAACAGAAGTATTTTATCTGTTCGACCTATCGGAAAGGCAAAGATTTGTGTACGACCCATTCCATTAAAAATGTTGTCCTGCACGAAATTGTTTTGCGGAACTTGCGGGAAGCAATCGAGTATGTAACGCAGTACGAAGCCGAGTTTATCCAAGAAGCAGCGGACAGCCGTTTACGGGAGCGCGACGCGGAGTTTTCTCGCAAGCGCGAAACACTTTCCAGAGCCGAAAGCCGGATTGCCGAATTGGATAACCTGTTCAAGCATTTATACGAGGACAATGTAACCGGGAAATTATCAGATGAACGGTTTATCAAAATGTCCCGTGATTATGAGTTGGAGCAGGAAAACTTAAAATCAATGGCAGAAGTGTTGCGGGAAGAAATCAAGCAGCAGGAAAAGCAAAAAACCAACGTTAAGGCGTTTATCAGCGTCGTAAAGAAGTACACCGATATGCAGGAACTTGACGCTTCCATTTTGCGGGAGTTTATAGACCGTATCGAGGTTTCCCATACCGATAAGAAATCCAAGACAAGGGAAATCACGATTGTTTATAACTTCATCGGTGCATTTGATTTTGAACGGGCAAAAGAAAAAGCCCAAAATACAACTCAAAAACAGCAAAGAACGGCATAGCCGTTTGGCTATACCGTCCCTTGCTTCAATGTTTTCTTAATTCACCGCCCCATTATGGCTGTCCTTTTTAGAGAAGGTATTTCTTATGGGGTATAGCAAAAAACTATATAATGTATTGGGGGGGGTTACGAGTATTATAATATCAAACCCGCCCCATTTTGTACATACCCAGAATTCACAAATATCACAAATTCACCATTCCATTTTTGTGTATTTTTCACAATTAATTATTCCGTAACTGTGTCAAAGAAAGATTTCTCCTGCCGGAACAGCGCTTCGAATTCCTCTCGCGTAATCTTTTCCTTCTGTAAAAGAAGATCCGCGGACTTATGGAGGATTTCCATATTTTCCAGAATGATTTCTTTAGCCCTGGCATAGCACCTGTCAATGATTTCCTTGACTTCCTTGTCAATCTCACCGCTGATGAGCTCACTGTGGGATTTGGCATGGGCAAGGTCACGGCCGATGAATACTTCGTCATCGTCGTCATCATAGCAGACCACACCGATATTGTCGGACATACCGAAGCGGGTCACCATTTTCCTGGCCAGCTTGGTTGCCTTCTTGATATCGCTGGATGCGCCGGTAGTGATGTCGTCAAAAATCAACTGCTCTGCGATACGTCCCCCCAGGGACACCATAATCTCCTCTTCCAGCCTTCCCTTTGTCATGAACATATCATCCCTCTCAGGCAGAGGCATGGTATAGCCGGCCGCCCCGATTCCTGTGGGAATGATGGAAACCGTATATACCGGCCCCACATCAGGAAGCACATGGAACAGAATCGCATGGCCGGATTCATGATAGGCCGTAATTTTCTTTTCCGCATCGGAAATGATACGGCTTCTCTTCTCCGAACCGATTCCCACCTTAATAAAGGCTCTCTGGATGTCCTCCTGGGATACGAATACCCGGTCGGACTCCGCCGCCAGAATGGCCGCTTCATTCAAAAGGTTTTCCAGATCTGCGCCGGTAAAGCCCGCGGTAGTCTGGGCCACCTGCTTCAGGTTCACATCATCGGCCAGCGGCTTATTTCTTGCGTGCAGCTTCAGGATATCTTCCCTGCCGCCCACGTCCGGGGTTCCCACGCTGATTTTCCTGTCAAAACGTCCGGGACGCAAAATCGCGGGATCGAGTATATCCACGCGGTTGGTGGCCGCCATAACGATAATTCCTTCATTCACGCCGAAGCCGTCCATCTCCACCAGCAGCTGGTTCAGCGTCTGCTCCCTTTCATCGTGGCCGCCGCCCATACCGGTTCCTCTGCGTCTTGCCACGGCGTCAATTTCATCAATAAATACGATACAGGGAGAATTTTTCTTCGCTTCTTCAAACAGGTCACGGACCCTGGAAGCGCCCACGCCGACAAACATTTCTACGAAATCAGATCCTGAAATGCTGAAAAACGGTACATTCGCCTCACCCGCAATGGCTTTGGCAAGCAGGGTCTTACCGGTTCCGGGAGGGCCCTCCAGCAGGACACCCTTGGGAATTCTGGCTCCCACCCTGGTGAACTTGGAGGGTTCCCGGAGGAAATCCACGATTTCCTGCAGCTCTTCCTTCTCCTCCTTCAGCCCGGCCACGTCCTTAAGGGTAATTTTGTTATCTGCGCCCACGCTCATTCTGGCCCGGCTTTTCCCGAAGTTCATCATTTTGTTGCCGCCGGCGCCCGCGCCCGCATTCTGGGCATTCATCATCATAAAGAAGAACACCATGATAATTACGGCCACGACGAGCATGGGAAGTAAGGAATTCATAAACCAGCTTTCCCTGGGCACATCCCGCACAACGGGATCAATGCTGTAATCCTCAAACAGCCGGATCGCTTCTTCCACATTCGTCACATAAAGAGTCCGGTTCTGCCCGCCCTTGAGCAGAACGGCGGCCGAGCCGGTAGGCGTTTCCCTGTTCTGCGTGATGACGGCGCTGGTTACATTTCCGGCCTTCAAATCCTCTTCCAGGGCGCCCCGGGTATAATTATCCTGCATCTGGTTCATGGAGCTGGACCATACCATCAGAAGGAGCGCTCCCAGCAGCAGAATAAAAATCAGATTAATACCCCTGATATTCTTTCCCAATTTCTTTCCTCCTTTTACGGCAGCTGTTTAAGCCCTTCTGTGTGAGCCTCCTCCCTGCCGGGACTGCGGCCCGCGGGAAACTGCCTTTTTTCAAACGAAAAAGCTGCATTCCGCAGCTTCTTCATTATTTTCATTAATCATCGAATTCAACCACACCAATGTACGGAAGATTTCTGTATCTCTGATCATAATCCAGACCGTAGCCCACTACGAATTCATCTGGGATCTGGAAGCCGGTGTAGTTCACCTTTACATCCGTAACCCTTCTCTCAGGCTTATCAAGAAGCGTGCAGAGCGCCAGGCTCTTTGTTCCTCTGTCACGCATCATTTCCATCAGGTACTTCAGTGTCCTGCCGGAGTCCACGATATCCTCCACAATGATAACATCCTTATCCTTCAGGGGTTCATCCAGATCCTTTACGATCTTAACGACGCCGCTGGATTTGGTAGAACTGCCATAGCTGGAAACAGACATAAAATCAAGGGAAACAGGAACCGTAATCCGCTTGGCAAGCTCACACATAAAAAAGCTGCCGCCCTTCAGGACGCATACAAGATGAACCTGCCTGCCCGCATAATCCTTACTGATCTGATCGCCGATTTCCTGGATTCTTGCATCCACTTCTTCTTCCGTTAATAATACTCTGACTCTTTCAGCCATCTTCTTCTCCTCCTCTTATGTGTACCCGGAGCACTCTTTTCGTGCTGTCCGTCACTTTCACTGCGCTGCTGATGCGGTGTCCCACTACCCAGAGGATATGGCTGCCGTCCGCAAGCAGAAGCAGATTTTCCCTTTCCTGTACCGGTATCTTTTCCTGAATCAGGTAATCCTTCAGACGCTTCTTCTGAAGCTTATCATTGATGCTAAGATAGTCTCCCGGCTGTCTGGTCCGAAGTACCAGAGATTCTATTCTATCATAATCAAACCATTTCGTACATGTTTTTTGCGGAATTATCTGAGAATTTTCCCGCCGGAACAGGGAAAATTCAAGGATTTTTCCCCCGCCGCAGGCCAATGTAAGAACCGGGGCCGCATTTTGCGTATCCCCTGTATTCCCGGCCAGCTCCTCCATATCTATTTTTTGGAAAAAATGCGCCGCCGGGACCTCCTCCTCCGTCCCGTCCAACGCCGCGGCCGCCGGCTTTCTCTCCTGAACGATCACCTCGCCGAAGCTGCGCAGCGCCTCCAGGCCATAGGGAAGCATCACCCTTTTTCCGCCCTGTTTGTAAAAAAGGCTTTCCACATCCCTGATATGGCTCATGCCGATATCCTTTCCTCCTCCGGACAGCTCCTTGAGCACCAGCCTGAGAAGATGGGTCTGCAGAAGCTTCTCTTCCTGAAGGAAGGCCGGTACGGCGATGCGGATTCTTTTTACCGGGGATGGCCTGCATTCCTGCGGGTTCCCCATCCTGGCCCGGGCTTCCTCCGGGCCCGCGGAGCCATCGGACGCTTCCTCTAAAAGCCTGCATCTGTCCAGGGCCTCCTGCGCCCTCCTGCCGACAAAATCCGCCGTCAGTGCCAGAAGCTCCGCCTCCTGCGAAAGATGCGCATCCGCCTCCGGGCAGATTTCCTCCCTGGCAAAAGGAAGAATATGACGGCGGATCTTATTCCTGGTATAAGTATCCGTATCATTGCTTTTATCTATACACCAGCGGATATTTTTTTCCCGGAGCCACTGTTCAATCTCTTCCCTTCCCACGCAAAGAAGGGGCCGGATGATGTTATCCCGCACCGGCCGGATGGATGCCATGCCGTCCAGGCCTGTCCCGCGGAACATGTGGAAAAGCAGCGTCTCCGCCCTGTCATTCCTGTTATGCGCCACCGCAATACGATCCGCCCCAAAGCTTTCCGCCGCTTCATAAAAAGCGCGGTAGCGCACCTGACGGCCGGCCTCCTCCACGGACAGCCCCCTGGATTTTGCCAGAGCCTCCACATCCACTTCGGTCAGATAAAAGGAAACCCCCAGCTGCCTGCAGGTTTCCTCCACATAGGCGGCATCCTCCCCCGCTTCCCTGCGGATGAGATGGTTCACATGGACCACCGCCAGCTTCCATTGAAATGACGGCGCAAGAAGGGCAAGCACATGAAGCAGGCAGATGGAATCCGCCCCTCCTGACACTCCCACCACGATCCTGCTCCCCGGCCCGGCCATATGCTGTTCTTCCATATACCAGCGGATTTTCTCTATCATGCCTGCTGCTGCCTTCCTCTTTTTCGTATCTGCCGGTATCCTTCAAAAGATACCGGCTATCCTTTTACTATATCCAATATTTTCAAAAAAATCAATGCTGCCGCCAGGTCTTGTCCCCCGAAGTCTGTGTGGTGCTGCTGTTCAATGTTCACTCTGTCACTCCCGATTCCTCTCCCAGATGCCTGCCGCGAGCACGGTCATATCATCCCTGATTCTGCCCTGACACTGTTCGATGGCATATTTCATCATCGTATTGGCGATTTCCGCCGGTGAAACGGAGCCGATGCAGCCAAGCAGCGTTTCCAGCCTCTCCTCCCCATCCTCTCCGGGCCAGCCCTCCGTCATTCCGTCGGAAAGCATGATTATGTAATCCCCGTCCATCAGCTGACACTCCGCGGGCCGGGGCTGTGCATGTCCGAAAGCGCCCAGCGGCAGCGTCCCGCCGTCTATCTTTTCCACAATGCTCCCCCGCTTGATAAAGCTTGCCGCCGCCCCTGTTTTCATAAACCGGCAGCTTCCCTCATACAGATCCACACTGCACAAATCCAGCGTGGGCATATTCCCTTCCTTCCCTTCGCTGGCCACCGCGCTGTTCACAAGCTGCACCGCCATTTCCAGCGGCAGCCCCGCTTCCAGCATGGTTTCCGTCATATCCGCCACGGCCTCGCTGTCCCTGCAGGCCTCTTCCCCTGAACCCATGCCGTCGGAAAGCACAATCGTAAAATTTCCGTCATCCGCTTCAAAAAAAGCAAAATTATCTCCCGAAACCTCCTCCGTCTCCTTGGCCGCCCGGGCCGTCCCGGTCATATAGCAATAAAAAGGCTCCTCCTCGAAGAAAAAGCAGACCGGGTCCTGTCCGATAAAAAAAGGATTCCGCCTGGCAGACATCAGCCTCATATCCAGAAGTACAGAAAGATAATCCGCAGCCTCCTCCACGGTCCTGGAAGCCCTTCCCTTTGTGGAAAGCAGGATGGACAGTTCCATGCGCCCGTCGCCCTTCTGGACAAGATAAATATCCCTGGCAATCAGCCCCTCGCCAAGAAGCCCCTTCATGATTTGCTTCTGCCTCCGGTTCCCCAGGCTGATGAAGCGCACGGACTCATCGGCCACATGATTCATCATATCCGCCATTTCCTTCAGATTTCCCGCAAACAGCTGCCTTCCCTCCGCAAGCCGTTTCCTCATCATGTACACCGCTCTCGCCTGCCTTGCGTCTATGCCATCCTCTCCCTGCGCCTCTTCTTCGTCTTCCCCGAAAATCTGGGCCAGGTTCTGAAAGGTATCCGCACATACCCTGATTTTCCGCCTGCCATATTCCAAAAGATAACCGGACTGCGCCGCACCTGCCGTGTCCCTGCTCTTCATCTGCCATCCCGCCTTTCTTTACTCTGTTTTCCTGTCTGTGACTCGCTCTCATTATAGCGGGATCCTTCTGCGGGATTTGTCAAAGCATGGGGGCCTGTCCCCGGTTTTTATCAGGCTATATTTCCTTTTTCCTCCATGAGATGCGCTTTTCGGCGCTCTTTGCTGTCGGCTTTTCCGTAAGGCAGTCGCGGCCGGTCGTTTTCGCTCCGGCAAAACCACGCATAAAAACCCTTTCCCGGCCCCCATACCTTTGCCCGCAGGAATAGTCAAGACCACCGGCTTAGCCGGTGGCT
>NZ_KE992771.1:33368-72473 GCF_000466465.2 Clostridium sp. KLE 1755 | reverse complement strand
CCCGCCCCAGGGACACCCGAAAGCAGAACCGCCCCCATCCCCCGGAAGCGGCCCCAAATCTTTGCTCCCCGCACGGACGGGAAACCAATGGAGGATGAAGGGATGAGATTTATTATTTCACCGGCTAAAAAGATGAATGTGGATGGGGATACGATGGAGGCTGTTGGGAGGCCGGTTTTTTTGGAGAGGGCGGAGGTGCTTAAGGGATGGCTGCAGGGGCAGTCTAAGGAGGAGCTGCAGAGGCTTTGGGGGTGTAATGAAAAAATTGCGGAGTTGAATTATGAGAGGCTGCGGGGGATGGATTTGGAGAAGGGGGTGACTCCGGCGGTGCTGGCTTATGAGGGGATTCAGTATCAGTATATGGCGCCCCGGGTGTTTGAGGCGGGCGAGTGGGAGTATGTGGAGGAGTATGTGAGGATTTTATCGGGGTTTTATGGGATATTGCGGCCGCTTGACGGGGTGGTGCCGTACCGGCTGGAGATGCAGGCGAAGGGGAATCCAGAGGGAAAGGGAAATTTGTATGATTTCTGGAAGGATGCCATCTATGGGAAGCTGCGGGAGGAGACGGATTGTATTGTGAATCTGGCTTCCAAGGAGTATTCGCGGTGCGTGGAGGATTGGCTGACGGGGGATGTGAGGTATATAAGCTGTGTTTTTGGGGAAGAAAAGATAAGAGATGATAAGAGCGTACCGGGGAAAAAGGGGTGGCCGCCGGTGGTGCAGAAGGGGACGCAGGCGAAGATGGCGAGAGGGGAAATGGTACGGTTCGCGGCGCAGCAGGATATCAGGGACTGGAGGGAGCTGAGGGGCTTTAACAGGCTGGGATATGAATTCAGGGAGGAGTATTCCTCGGAAAGTCAGCTGGTGTTTGTAAAAAAGAAGGATTAGGTGCGGTCCGTATCCCCTTTGGCTTTCTGCTGTAACGGTCTGCTCACCGGCCTCTCTGACGGCCTGTACCTGGAATTGCGGGGAGGGCGGATGAGAGCGCTATTTGACAGAGGGAGGATCAGGCATTAAACTAAAGAATGAGGAACAGCGGTTCGGGTGGCTGAAACGTTAGAAACAGGAAAGGAAATGGATTGAGATGTACGTGATAGCTGGGCTTGGTAATCCGAAGCGGGAGTATGAGAATACCCGGCATAATGTGGGATTTGATGTGATAGATGCCATTGCTTCCAAATATGGAATCAGGGTGATTGAGAGGAAGCATAAGGCCCTTGTGGGCAGGGGCTATATTGACGGGATGAAGGTGGTGCTTGCAAAACCGCAGACTTTTATGAATCTGAGTGGTGAAAGCATCCGGGAAATCATAGACTATTATAAGGTAGATCCTCAGTCAGAGCTGGTGGTGGTGTGCGATGATATCAGCCTGGAGCTGGGACAGCTGCGTATCCGGAAAAAAGGAAGCGCAGGTGGGCATAACGGATTGAAAAATATTATTGCCCAGTTGGGGACGGACGGCTTTGCGCGGATTAAAATGGGCGTGGGTAACAAGCCGGAGGGATATGATCTGGCGGATTATGTGCTCGGACATTTTACCGGCGCGGAGCGCAAAATCATGGATGAAAGCATTGGGTATGCGGTGGATGCTGCCGTGACCATGCTGGAGAAGGGGCCGGACGAGGCCATGAACAGATTCAATGGAAAGCGGGCAGGCGGGGAAGGTAAATGAATGCGATAACAGCACCGTTACGGGAACTGGCGGAATTTGAAGAGGGTCAGGCGCTTCTGAAAAAGGAGAGGGCCTGTATCGGCTTTACCGGATGTGTGGATTCCCAGAAGCTTCATATGGCGTATGGACTCAGCGATGGTTTCCGGTATAAAATCATCGTTACTTTCAGTGATTTGAAGGCGCGGGAAATTTATGAGGATTATCAGTTTTATGACAGGGATGTGACCCTGTATCCTGCGAAGGATCTGATTTTTTACCAGGCGGATATCCATGGGAACCAGCTGGTGACGGATCGGATGAAGGCGCTGCGTAAAATTATTGAGGGGAAGCCGCTGACGGTGATCACCACCTTTGCGGCGTTGATGTCCCCCCAGGTGCCTTTGGAGGAAATCGCTGCGTCGGTCATCCATATTGACGGCGACAGCAGGCTGGACGAGGGCAGTCTCGCCCGCAGCCTGACGCAGATGGGATATGAAAAAAATTATCAGGTGGACGCGCCGGGGCAGTTTTCCATCCGGGGCGGGATCATTGATATTTTTGATCTGACGGAGGAAAATCCATACCGTATCGAGCTGTGGGGGGAGGAAGTGGAGTCCATCCGCAGCTTTGACCTGCTCAGCCAGCGCAGTGTGGAGAAGCTGGCTAACGTGGATATTTATCCGGCGACGGAAATGATGCTTTCCGGGCAGCAGAAGGAGGAAGGGCTTCGGAAAATTGAGAAGGAAGCGAAGGCTTTTGCCGGGAAGCTGCAGGAGTCGTTCCAGACGGAGGAGGCGCACCGGGTCAGGACGCAGGTGAAAGAGCTGCGGGAGCAGGTGCAGGAGTTTTCCCAGATTACGAACCTGGAAAGCTATATCCGGTATTTTTATGAGGAGACGGTTTCGTTCCTGAAGTTTTTCCCGGTGGGGGAGACCTGTGTTTTTATTGATGAGGCGCTGCGGGTAAAGGAGCATGCTTCAGCGGTCGAGATGGAATTCAGGGAGAGCATGGGGCACAGGCTGGAGAAGGGCTATATTTTGCCGGGACAGGCGGATCTGTTGTATGGCTTTGAGGAAACAGCCGGGTTTCTGCAGAATTTAAGGTGTGTGCTGCTTTCTTCCATGGACAGTAAAAATGCGCTGCTGAAGCCGCAGAAGAAGTTTGATGTGAATGTAAAAGGCATGTCCTCCTATAACAGCAGCTTTGAAGCGCTGGTTTCGGATTTGAAGCGGTATAAGAAAAACGGCTTCCGGGTGCTTCTGCTTTCAGGCTCGCGGACCAGGGCGAAGCGGCTTGCGGAGGATCTGCAGGAGCAGGGGCTGTCAAGCTTTTACAGCGAGGATGGGGATCGTGAGGTAAAATCCGGAGAGGTCATGCTGTATTACGGGCATGTGAAGCGGGGGTTTGAGTATCCGCTGCTGAAATTCGTGGTGATTACGGAGAGTGATATTTTCGGTTCGCAGCAGAAGAAAAAGAAGAAGAAAAAGAAGTTTGAAGGCCAGAAAATCAATGATTTTGCCGAACTGAAGATCGGCGATTATGTGGTGCATGAGAGTCATGGTCTGGGCATCTATCAGGGGATTGAAAAGGTTGAGGTGGATAAGGTTGTAAAGGATTACATCAAGATTTCCTACCGGGACGGGGGAAATCTGTATGTGCTTGCCACGGGGCTGGATGTGATTCAGAAATACGCGTCCTCCGATGCGGCCAAAACGCCCAAGCTTAACAAGCTGGGCACCCAGGAATGGAGCCGGACCAAATCCAAGGTGCGCAGCGCTGTGGATGAGGTGGCAAAGGATTTGGTGGAGCTTTATGCCGTCAGACAGCAGAAGGAGGGGTATCCTTATTCCAGGGATACGGTATGGCAGAAGGAGTTTGAGGAGTGCTTCCCGTTTGAGGAGACGGAGGATCAGCTGGCGGCGATTGCAGCTACCAAGGAGGATATGGAAAGCTACCGGATTATGGACCGCCTGATATGCGGCGATGTGGGCTACGGTAAGACGGAAATCGCCATCCGGGCCGCGTTCAAGGCCATCCAGGATGGAAAACAGGTGGCGTTTTTAGTGCCTACTACGATCCTTGCCCAGCAGCATTATAATACCTTTGTCCAGAGAATGAAGGATTTCCCGGTGCGGATTGATCTGATGTCCCGTTTCCGGACGCCGTCGGAGCAGAAAAAAACGGTGGAGGATCTGCGGAAAGGGCAGGTGGATATTGTCATCGGGACGCACCGCATCCTTTCTTCGGATATCCAGTTCAAGGATCTGGGGCTTCTGATCATCGACGAGGAACAGCGTTTCGGGGTGACCCACAAGGAAAAAATCAAGAAAATAAAGGATAATGTGGATGTGCTGACGCTGACGGCGACGCCTATCCCCAGAACCCTCCATATGTCGCTGGTGGGCATCCGGGATATGAGCGTGCTGGAGGAGCCGCCCAACGACAGGCTGCCGATCCAGACGTTTGTATGTGAGTATAATGAGGAGATGGTGCGGGAGGCCATTGTCAGGGAGCTGACCAGGGGCGGCCAGGTTTATTATGTGTATAACCGGGTCAACAATATAGCTGATGTGGCGGCTGCGCTGCAGCAGCTGGTGCCGGAGGCTGTCGTGGCCTTTGCCCACGGGCAGATGAAGGAGCATGAGCTGGAGCGGATTATGTATGATTTCATTAACGGGGAAATAGACGTTCTGGTTGCAACCACGATTATTGAAACCGGGCTGGATATTTCCAATGTGAATACCATGATCATTCATGACTCCGATCAGCTGGGGCTTTCCCAGCTCTATCAGCTGCGCGGGCGCGTGGGGCGTTCCAACCGGACCGCCTATGCCTTCCTGATGTATAAACGGGATAAGATGCTTAAGGAAATAGCGGAAAAACGTCTTTCCGCCATCCGGGAATTTACGGATCTGGGAAGCGGGTTTAAAATTGCCATGCGGGATCTGGAAATCAGGGGGGCAGGCAATCTTTTAGGACGGAAGCAGCATGGCCATATGGAGGCGGTAGGCTACGATCTTTATTGCAAAATGCTCAATGAAGCGGTGAAGAATCTGAAGGGCGAGCTTACGATTGTGGATTTCACCACCACGGTGGAGCTGGAGGCGGATGCGTTTATCCCGCCCTCTTATATTGTCAACGAGCAGCAGAAGCTGGATATTTACAAGCGCATTGCCGGGGTGGAAACCCATGCGGAAAGCGAGGATATGAAGGAGGAGCTGCTTGACCGGTTCGGGGAGGTCCCGAAATCTGTGGATAACCTGCTCCGGATTGCGCTGATCCGTGTATTGGCGCATGAGCTGTATATTACGGAAGTGAAGGGGCGGAACGGGGAACTGAAAATCACCATGCGGCCGGATGCCAATTTGAAGGGGGAAAACCTCCCTGTAATTTTAGGGAAGCATAAAAACAAGCTGACCTTCAGCGCCAGGGGGACGCCGGTATTTTTTTACCGTTATAAGAAATGCGGCGTTGTGGAAAAGGATGCGGAAAACCTGATCCGTCTGACGGAGGGACTGCTTGCCGACATGAAAGAGATACTGGCGGGGAATTAGGACGGCGTTTTTGCCGTAAGGATAGGAGACAGCAATGGATAAAACAGACTACAGGATTTTACGGATATTGAAGGAAAACGGCCGGGAGTCCGCCTCTGATATCGGAAAGGAAATTCATCTGTCCGTGTCGGCAGTACTGGACCGGATAAAAAAGCTGGAGGATTCCGGTGTGATAAAAAGCTATACGATTCTGGTGGATTCGTCAAAGCTGGGCAATGATGTGATCGCCCTGATGGAGGTCAGCCTGGAGCATCCCCGTTTTTATGATGAATTTACGGAGACGGTGAGGGGGATTGACGCTGTTGTGGACTGTTATTATCTGACGGGGGATTTTGACTTTAACCTGAAGGTGACCTGCGCGTCCTCGGATGAGCTGGAGCAGATCCACAGGAAAATCAAATCCATTCCAGGGGTTTCTGCCACCAGGACGCATTTTGCGCTGAAGGAAGTGAAGAATGTGTATGCGGCAATACCCGGGGAATAAGAACGGCGGCCCGATTGCCTGAATTGCTCCCTGTAAGAAAGGGGCGGTAACAGCCGGAAGGTTTCTTTCAAATTGCTGATTGATGCGGTATCGCAGGCAGGCCTGCGATAGACAGGAGGTAAACAAATGAAAAAGGTTCTTGTAGTGATTGACATGCAGAATGATTTTATTGACGGTTCTTTGGGAACTGCGGAAGCGCAGGCCATTGTGGGAAAAGTGCTTGAGAAAATAAAGGCCTATCCTGCGGACCGGATTTACGCCACCAGGGATACGCACGGTGAGAATTATCTGGAAACGCCGGAAGGAAAGAGCCTTCCGGTGGCTCATTGTGTGCGTGGTACCGACGGCTGGCAGATCCGTCCGGAAATTGCCAGGGCCATGCCGGATGCAGTCATTGTGGATAAGCCCACCTTCGGTTCCACGGCGCTGGCAGAGCTTCTTTTTGAGGAAAATAAAAAAGAAACGCTTGAAATTGAACTGGTGGGACTGTGCACCGATATTTGTGTGGTGTCCAACGCGCTTCTTCTTAAGAGCTTTATGCCGGATAACCGGATCGCAGTGGATCCTGCATGCTGTGCGGGAGTGACGCCAAAGAGCCATGAGGCGGCCCTGCTCACCATGAAAATGTGCCAGATAGCCATGGAAGGGCAGGAACAGGCATGAAAATCATATATCAGATAGGTATTATTTTTTCCCTGTGCTGGGTGAGCCAGATTGTGGAGGCGCTGCTTCCCATTGACTTTCCCGCCAGCGTTATCGGGATGATTCTGTTGTTTGCCCTGCTCGTATTCCGGGTGCTGAAGGTGGAGCATATCCGGGAAAAGTCGGATTTCCTGCTGGCAAATATGGCTTTCTTTTTTGTGCCTGCGGGGGTGAGCATTATCAATTATTTTGATGTTTTAAAGAGCAGCGTGGTACAGCTTCTTCTGATATGCCTGTTCACTACTGTGCTTACCTTTGCGGCTACGGCAGGGAGCATACGGCTGACGCTGAAGCTGATGAACCGCAGAAAGGGAGGGCGGGAAAATGGCTGAGCTGACATCTTCTCCCTTTTTCGGCATTGCCCTGAGCATTATTGCCTTTTCCATCGGGGTATGGATTCAGAAGAAAACAGGGCTTGTGGTTTGTAATCCCCTGATTATTGCCATTGTGCTGGTTATCGGGGTGCTGCTGCTGTTTCATATCCCTTATGAGGCTTACAATGAGGGCGGAAGCATTATCAATATGTTCCTTGCTCCGGCCACCAGCTGTCTGGCGGTTTCTATCTATACAAGAGTGGAGCTTCTGAAGAAGAACTGGCTTCCTATTCTGGTGGGCTGTACTGTGGGATCGCTCACCTCCATGGGGAGTGTTTTCCTGCTGTGCAGGCTGTTCGGCCTGGATGAAGCGATGACGAATTCCCTGCTCCCCAAGTCCGTTACCACGCCTATTGCGGTGGGAATTTCCGAGAGCCACGGCGGGCTTGTGCCGGTAACGGTGGTGGCGGTTATTATCACGGGCATTATGGGTAGCATTCTGGCCCCGTGGCTGATACGTATCTTCCGGGTGAAGGATTCCATGACGGCGGGCCTTTCTATTGGCGCGTGCAGCCATGCGGTGGGAACCTCCAAGGCAATTGAGCTGGGGGAGACGGAAGGGGCCATGAGCGGGCTGGCTATCGGTATCTGCGGGATACTTACCGTTGTATTTTCTTTGTTTTTGATGTGAATGGGACCAGGAACAGCCGCAGAAACGAAGCCGGCTGTTCCTGGTCCCTGAGGTGAGGCTGATTTGGGAAAAGCCGGTAGGGATATTGGGATTTTAATAAGAGAGATTGTGAGTGCCTTTCCGATGTGGAGGGCATTTTTTTTGTGCTCGTTTTTGGGAGAGGGCTACCGGGAAAATTTGAGTTTTTTTGCATGAAAAATTACAGGTTACATGAATTTTTTAGAAAATGTACGGGAAATATTTAAAAGTTTTGGCGTATTGGGGAAACGGGGAGGATGGTAGAATCTTTCTTGAAAGCAGGGCGGAGGCCGGAAAGGACTGAGGATGGAATTATGAGGAGAACGGGTGAAAAGAGGCGGATGACGGCCAGGGACAAGCGTGGAAAGAAGATGTTTTTTATGATACTTCCTTTTCTGATCCTGAGCTTTATGTTTTCGTATTTTCCGCTGCATGGTTGGATTTATGCTTTTTATGATTATAAGGCGCCGCTGAAGCTGAGTCAGTGTCCGTTTGTGGGACTGAAATGGTTTCGGATGTTTTTCAGTAACGGAACGCAGCTGGCGCAGCTCTGGCAGGTTATGAAGAATACGTTTGCCATGAGCTTTCTGAGCATTGCCACTTCGGTGTTGCCGTTGATGTTCGCAGTTTTTTTGAGTGAGATTAAGTGCAAGTGGTTTAAAAATATCGTGCAGACGATGACGACGCTGCCTAATTTTATCAGCTGGGTACTGGTCTATTCCGTGGCGTTCAGTTTGTTTTCCAATACGGGTATGGTGAATACGCTGCTGCAGAACCTGGGACTGACTACAGAGGCGGTAAAGTTTTTGGACAGTGATTCTCATACATGGCTTTCCATGCTGCTGTGGCATACATGGAAGAGTCTGGGGTGGAGCGCCATTATGTATCTTGCCGCAATTGCGGGCGTGGATCAGGAGCTTTATGAGGCGGCGAGGGTTGACGGCGCAGGGCGGTTTAAGCTGATGAGACATATTACGCTGCCGTCATTGATGCCAACCTTTTTCGTCCTTTTGATGCTCTCTGTGGCGAACTTCCTGAATAACGGGATGGACCAGTATTTTGTATTTCAGAATGCGTTTAATAAGACGCATATCCAGGTGCTTGACCTGTATGTTTATAATCTCGGTATATCGGGAAGCAGTATATCCCTGGCAACCGCAATCAGCATGATGAAGAGTGTCGTAAGCGTTACGCTGCTGGTGTTCGTTAATTTTGTATCCAAAAGGGTAAGGGGAGAATCCATTATTTAGGAGGCGGCATATGAAGGCTTTGTCGATAGAAAGAGGTAAAAAGCGCTCAAAAGAGGATGTAATTTTCGGCGTGGTAAATTATACGTTGTTTGCGGTATTTACACTGATTTGCGTGTATCCGTTTTATTATCTGATTATTAATTCGCTCAGCGCCAATGATTTGAGTGGAAACGGCAGCATTAATTTTCTGCCGCGTCAGCTGCATCTGGAAAATTATAAGCAGGTGCTTCAACTGAAGGGACTGGCAACCGCGGCGCTTGTTTCCGTGGCAAGGACGGCGATTGGAACGGTATGCACCGTGCTTGCATCGGCTTTTCTCGGGTTTATGTTTACGCAGGAAGGAATGTGGAAGAGGAAAATCTGGTACCGGATGCTGGTGGTTACCATGTATTTTAATGCGGGTCTGATTCCTATGTTTTTGACAATGCAGAATCTGCATCTGACCAATTCCTTCTGGGTATATATCATTCCTGTCATTGTACAGCCGTTTAATATTATTCTGGTAAAAACCTATATGGAATCCATTCCCAAGTCACTTCAGGAAGCGGCGGAAATGGACGGCGCGGGGCTTATGACGGTATTTATTAAAATCATACTCCCAACGGCTACCCCCATATTAGCGACCATCGCTATTTTTGCGGCTGTGGCTCAGTGGAACGCGTTTCAGGATACGTTGATTTATATTACGGATCAGAAGCTGTATTCACTGCAATATATTTTATATCAGTATATCAATCAGGCCAATTCCCTGGCAACCATGGTGAAAAACAGCAGCGGCGGCACTAATCTGAATATGGCAGTGCTTGCCACACAGCAGACGCCTACCTCCATAAGGATGACGGTATCGGTAATTGTAGTAATGCCTATTCTGTTTGTGTATCCCATGTTTCAGCGTTATTTTGTAAAAGGCATCATGATTGGATCTGTTAAGGGTTGATAGAAAAATTTATTCATAATATGATATGAGAAGGAGGTTCTTATGAAGAAGAAACTGGTGAGTATGGTTTTATGTACGGCTATGGCGCTGTCCATGATCGCGGGCTGTGGGGAGAGTAGACAGCCTGCGGCATCGGCACAGCCGCAGGAGGCGGCCGGGACGGAATCGGACGGGAGCGCCACAAATGGGAAATACAAGGAATTCCTGACGGTGGATGTGTTTGATTCCCAGGCAAATTATCAGGGAATACAGAGCGGCTGGTTTGCTAAGATCGTGAAAGACAAATTTAATATGGAACTGAATATAATTGCACCCAATGTGGCCGGCGGCGGGGATACCCTGTTCCAGACAAGGAGCGCGGCGGGTAACCTGGGGGATCTGATTTTTACCTCTGCTGACAGAGGCCGCCTTCAGGATCTGGTTACGGCAGGCCTGGTAATGGATATGACGGATCTGATAAAGGATGAAAAAAATCTGGAAAGATACAGGGATGCGATTGAGTATACCAACGCGGAGCTGGTGGAGGAGGAAGGGATTTATATGATTCCCTCAGAGGTTACCACCCTGCCGCCGACAACGCCCATGGAGGGTACGGACTGTAACTCGGGCGTGTACCTGCGCTGGGATTTGTATAAGCAGCTGGGCTGCCCTGAGCTTAAGACTGTGGAGGATATGCTTGATGTATTGAAGCAGATGCAGGATCTGTGCCCGGAAAGCGATTCCGGGAAAAAGACATACGCATTTTCCCTATTTAAGGACTGGGATGATAATGCAATGAAGCAGGGAGCATGGCTTCCCAGTCTTTATGGCTATCGTTTTATGGGAGATGCAGTATATTCAGCGGATGATTCTCTGCCGCCTCAGAGCCTGGTGGATGATAATTCTGTATATATCCGTAATCTGAGACTCTTTTTTGAGGCAAACCAGATGGGGCTTGTGGATCCGGAATCCACTACGCAGAATTATGATACCCTGTACAATAAATATAAGGACGGTGCGGTGCTTTTTTCTCCCTGGCCCTGGCTGGGACAGGCGGCATATAATGTGACAGAGCATGTTAATGAAGGAAAAGGCTTTATGGCCGTTCCTGTAGATGATATGAAGATTTATTCCTGGGGTTGTTATGCAAAAGGCAATCCAGCCAACAGCGCTATGATTGGAAGTAAGGCACAGGATCCCCAGAGAATGGCTGATTTTATCGACTGGCTGTATTCTCCGGAAGGAATCAGCAACAGTGCGGGGCATGCGGTTACATTATCAGGCCCGGAAGGACTGACCTGGGAAATGAAGGATGGGGCGCCTGTCCTGACGGAGTTCGGAAAGCAGTGTCTTGTGGACGGAGATGCGCAGATGCCTGAGGAATATGGCGGCGGAACATGGAAGGATGGAAAACCGCAGATAGCGCTTAAAGCAATTTCAAGCGCGGAAATTAACCCGGTGACAGGCCACCCTTATGATTATACTCTTTGGGATTCATACACGGAGCTTAACAGCAATGATTTAATCAAGGACTGGCAGGATCACTACGGTGTAAAAACAGCTGTGGAATATTACCAGGATCACGGGCAGGTGCTGGTGGCACCCGGATGCTCTTATTCGGAACCGGCGGAGGATTCGGAAATTGCCACGATCCGTACACAGATCAATTCCACTGTAGTTGAATATTCCTGGAAGGCTGTTTTTGCAAGGGACGAAGCGGAATTTAACGAATATATCAAACAGATGCAGGATGTGGTCAACGGACTTGGATATGAAAGAATCCTGGAAATCGATATGCAGAAGGTCGAGGATCAGAAGGCCGAAAGACAAAAAGTACTTCAGTAAAGGAAGAAAAGCATGTATCAGATAAAAACAGACTGCCATGTGCACACCATATTAAGCGGACATGCGTATAGCACCGTAGAGGAATGTGCTGTTTACGCGGCGAAGCAGGAATTGGAGGGAATCGTAATTACGGATCATTTCTGCCCGATCCGCGAGGAAGAATTCGGGGATAAAATCGTCCCGATTATCAACCTGACCGTACTGCCGCCTTATATTCAGGGGGTGCGGGTCATGCGGGGAATGGAAGCGGATATTCTGGATTTGGAGGGGCACCTGGAAAATTATAACGTGATGCATGACGGAAAAAGCGTACTGGAGGAGGCCTGGAAGGATTCGGAGCTGGTGATCGCCAGCGTTCACCGGGGGCCGGGGAAGATGGAAACGGATCGGGAGGATGTGCCGGGGAATACCGGGATGTATATAAAGGTTCTTCAGCATCCCAAGGTGAAGGTTCTGGGACATGTGGGGAGAAGCGGGTATCATTTTGATATGCTTCCTGTCATCAGAGAGGCCGGAAGGCTGGGAAAGGCGCTGGAAATCAACGAAGCGTCTTCCCGCTTCGGAACGCAGATCCCTGCTCTCTGCCGAAGGGTGGCAGAGCTGTGTGCGCAGGAGAACACCCGGATTATGGTGAATTCCGATGCACATTCGGCACATTCCGTCGGTATCTATGAAAAAAGCATCCATATGCTGGAGGAAATCCATTTTCCGGAGGAGCTGATAGCCAACCGGGATTTGGCTTCCCTAGAGGCTTTCCTGAAGGAATAAGGCGGGAAGTGTTAAAAAAGTAAGCAGAAGAATAACCAGTTAAAAAAGAGGGAATCCACGGATGCGGGTTCCTCTTTTTTGCATCTCTTTCGCAGGCAAAAGGTTCTGTGTGGGAGGCAGATTAATCGGCAGGCAGCAGAGGAAGGCATAAATGGACGCAGGTGCCTTCCCCGGGATGGCTGGTAATGCGCATATAATAGGGCGGGCCATAAATCAACTGGATTCGCTGCTGTATATTGTAAAGTCCGATACTGTCGGAGGAATCCGGACAGTTGGGGTACTCCAGCTTTTTTTCCAGCGCCTCCAGTTCTTCGGCCGTCATACCCTTACCGTTATCCGAAATATCAATGTAGAGACGGTTGTCCTCCCGGGTATCCAGGGTCAGCCGGATCTGCCCGTTGCTTTCCGTTTCCTCAAGCCCATGCAGAATTGCATTTTCTACAATTGGCTGGAGAAGCAGGGGAAGAATTTTGTAGGAGGAAAGGGAAAAATTGTCCGGTATCCTGCAGGTATAATTGATCCGATCCTCAAAACGCAGCTTCTGGATTGCGAGGTAGGCAGAAATATAGTCAAGCTCCTTATCCAGCGTGGTGCTGGCAGTCCCTGTGTTTTCCAGGACATAACGCATTGTTTTCCCCAGAAGTTTGGCGGCGGAGGCAGTTTCCCGGTCGCCGTAATCAAGAGACATCATACGGATAGTTTCCAGAGAATTATAAATAAAATGGGGATTGATCTGACTGGCCAGCAGCTTATATTCCATTTGCTGCTGCTGGTTGATCAGCGTCTGTTCCTTGAGTTGGGCTTCATATACCTGTACCTCCTGCTGCTTGATATTATGGATCATCACTTTAAGCCCATGAAAGGTATCCGTCAGCTCATCATCGCCTTTAAAGGTATCGATGATATCATAATTTCCCTGGCTGGCATGCTGCATGGCAGTCTGCAGCGTGGTGACACGGCGGCTGAAGTAGCGGGTGGAATAGAGGATGCCGAACAGGGAAGCAGCCATGGCGGCGGCCAGTACCAAAAGACAGATGGCTCCGATTTTAAACAGTGAATCTCTGGCATGGAGGTCGATGGTGGTCAGGTAAAACTGTTCCTCGGTATGATAAGCCGGAAGCGTGGATATGCTGCCGACCTGCTTTTTATTCTGAAAGGGGATAAAGCCGTCGAAATGGTAGCCTTTTTTATCATAATCAATGGGCACAGGCTGGGCTTTTCCCTGGAAGGAGCGGCTGCTGGAGAAGAAGACTGGCTGTTCTCCGATGGAAATGGAGGTGAACAGGCTGTTGTTCTGAATCCGGTTTTTCAGAAAATTATTGCTCAGGCTGATTGCAAGAACAGCCCGGCTGTCAGATGGGGAAAGAGGGACAGAGCGTAAGAAAATAAGCTCGGGAGCGGCGGTATCCGCAGCCGGCAGAGAGCCGTATGCATCTATGCTCCCGGTTTCCCATGCCACGCTGCTGCTGATGGCAACGCGGGGGAACCATTCCTCCGTAACCCGGGTATCCGCCTGACGGAAATAACGGCTGTCAGGAATGGTGGGATTGTCCATATAAATCAGTATGGAAGAAATGGCAGTATTGTTGGCAAGGAGAGTCGCCAGCCTGCCGTAGCTACTGCAGGCCGTCGCTGCTTCACCGCTGTCAGTAAAATCGGTGGTCAACAGCTGCTTCAGCTCTTCATCGCTAAAAAGCTCTTCGGAGATTGTATAGAAATTCAGCGTGGCATCAAGCAGGACGGATTTGGCCCGCAGATTATCGGAAACAGCCTGGGTCTCCGCCTGCCTGTAAAGGAAATTGATGGCATAGCAGGAAAGAAATACACCGATAAACAGAAGCGGAACCAAAATAACGGGAATCAGCATCCGATGCATATGTTTTTGGATTCTGGTATGGGAAGCATGTTTTTGCATTATGTAGGGATACTCCTTTTAGTTACGGAACTTTCTGCGGTATTCCGCGGGACTTTCTCCGACGATTTTTTTAAACTTGGTATGAAAATAGTCCACATTGCTGTAGCCTACTTTTTCTGCAATTTCATATACCTTCAGGGAGCCGTCCCTGAGAAGCTCCATGGATGCATCAATTCGTACCTGATCCAGATAGGCGGTAAAGTTCATGCCCATTTTCTGTGTAAAAAGCTTTCCCAGGTAGGCACTGTTGTATCCAAAAAGCGGCGCGATCCTTTCCAGCTTCAGGCTGCTCATATAATTATGCTGTATATAGTGAATCACGTTTTCCAGGGTGCTTTCCCGGGAGGTTGTTCCCAGGGAGCGCATGATCATTTCCGCCTGTTCGGAGAGGAAGGTTATAATTTCATAGAGATAGTATCTGGTGTTGATGAAATCAACTGCCCAGCTGTTGGGAGGAAAAGGAATGTCAAATGTATGGTAATGATAGCGTATGGACTCCTTAACCTGCAGGTACAGATCTATCAGAAAAAGACGTATTTCCTCAATGGGAGCTGAGGAAAGGTAAATCTGTTCCCGGAGGCTGTCCAGGCTTTCGGCCACCATTTCACGGTTCAGGGTCTGAATATAGCCAAGCAGTCTGTCCTGATACTCCTGCAGTGCGCCGATGCCGGCAGAAGTAAGAGATGTCCTGCGGGCCGGCAGTTGGTGGTAACCGAAGGTATGCTGCCCCTGATCACAGTAGAATCTCATTTTTAAAAGGAAGAGCGCCTCCTGATAGGACTCCGTGATTTCCTCGGGACGGTAAACTACATGGCCATAAGTAATGAAAAGGCTGTCCAGAGGCGAACCCTTCTGTGGCTTCACCTCGCGTTCAAAGCGTTCTACAAAATCGGAAAAACGGCGGATGGCAAAATCACCTTTTAAAAGGATCACCTCATTATTATCGATGGTTAAAGTGTCAAAGGAATGGTTATCCTCATTGGTAAGCCGGAGAAGATCGGAAAAACGGTAGGAGACTGCAGCGGCATTGTGGCTATATTTTTCATAAATGGCGGCCTGGTAGCAGCCTGACAGCAATCCCAGCTCCTTCAGATCCTGATCGGATATGCGGGAAGAGCCGGTAAGCACATCACTCAGGATGCCATCCCTGGCTTTTTCACTGAAATATTCGATGGCAGAGGTATGCTTTTCCCTTACGGAAAGCTCGTCTGTCACTTTTTTCAGATAGTCGGTGAGTTCATCCTCATCCACGGGTTTGGAAATATAATATTTTACATCATACCGCATGGCCTCCTGCGCATATTTAAAATCGGAATATCCGCTGAGTATTATAATGATGCCGCGGTATCCGTCAGCCCTGGCAAGCCTGGCTACATCCAGGCCGCTGAGCCGCGGCATACGGATATCTAACAGAGTCACATCCGGATTTTTGTCAAGGATGAACCGCAGGGCATCCTCTCCATTAGAGGCTTCCCCTATAAAAGAGAAACCAAGTGTTTCCCAGTCTATCAGCCGGCGGATGCCCTGCCTGATTTTTGTTTCATCATCTGCAATAAAATAGGTGTACATAATTCCCTTCATTTTCCCCATGTAATAAATTTGTGAAAAAAAGTCCGCCGCTTACAGGCTGCAAAGGACCTTTGGCATATGAAGCCTGCATTAATTATAGAAGAGTACAACAGAATTGTCCAATGCAGTTTAAGAAATAAAACAGAACTGTAAAGGTATGGAACTGTTAAATAAAAACAGTGAATATTTTCCTCAATTTTACAAATACTACATTTACCAAACCAATGAAGTCAAATACCTTACAGCAAGCGCGGCGGACAAGTTCCGGGGTATCTGGCCTCGCGGCAGTCACAGGATGGACATGCGGGTATGTCCGGCCGGCCGTTGCCTGCGGGAATAAAATAAATGTAAAAAGAGGTTAAGAGGCGCACAGCCAAAGACCCTGCAGAAGGAGGAAATATGAAAGCAACAGGAATTGTGCGGAGAATAGATGATCTGGGTAGAATTGTCATCCCCAAGGAAATCAGGAGAACATTGAGGATCCGGGAAAGTGATCCCCTTGAAATTTTTACCGACAGGGAGGGAGAGATTATACTGAAAAAATATTCCCCTATCGGAGAGATGAGTACATTTGCAAAACAGTATGCAGAAAGTCTGGCACAGGTATCCGGGCAGATGACGCTGATTGCGGATCGTGACCAGTTTATAGCGGCAGCAGGCGGCTGCAAGGCGCTTATGGGAAAATCCATCAGCAAAGCGCTGGAGGAATCCATTGAGAACAGGGAAAGCATTCTCGCTGCAAAGGGAGATAAGAATTTTATTCAGGTAGCTGAGGAAGGAGAACCGGAATTTATACATGAAGCCATAAGCCCTATTATCTGTGAAGGCGATGTAATCGGCGCGGTGCTTCTTCTGAATAACGATCCCAAGTTAAAAATGGGAGAAGTGGAGCAAAAGCTGATTCTGTCCGCAGCCGGTTTTCTCGGCAGGCAGATGGAGCAGTAGGAAAAAGAAAGCTGAAAAAAACAACAAGGCAGGCAAAAAGCGGCTGCAGGGTTTCCGGGAGAGAAGTGATATGCTTCAAATATCGGAAAAACCTGCGCCGCTTTTATTTTTATATGGAAGCCGGAATAATTTTCAAAATCGCTCTAACAGGCATCAGGGCAGCCGGGGGCCGCTTTGTCCACACCGATATACATCCTGTCCTCAAAGGGGAGATAAATGCGTTTTCCCTGCAGGGAGGAAAGATAAATTCCCTTTACGATTTCCAGCGTTTTCCGGCCCTCGGTGACATCCACCCTGACAGGCTCGTCATTGATTATGGAAAGATAGAAATCACGGATCTGGGACAGGTGGCCGCTTCCCCAGTAGGCAGGGGTATTGCCGTCGGCATCGGCAGTGGGAAGGATTTCCTGGTAAACCCCGTCTGTTTCATAGAAACCGGTGTCCTGCTTCAGGCCGCAGCGTCCTTTTTCCCCCTGGAATTCCAGGTAAATGGGGGCATCCGCCGCGTAGGAATTGCAGGCGTAGAGGCTGTAAATGCAGCCGTTCTTAAACTGGATGGCCGCTTCCGCGGTATCCTCTACAAAAATTTTGTCGTGATAATGGTTATGCACGCTGCCGTCTATCCACTCCACGTCGCTGTCCAGCATATACCTGATGCGGTCAATGCTGTGGATTGCCTGGTCGATGAGCACGCCGCCGCCTTCCTTGTCCCAGGTTCCTTTCCAGTCGCTTCCTTCATAATAGGAATAGGGGCGTGACCAGGTGAGATAGGAGCGGGCGCTGAGGATACGGCCGAAGCGGCCTTCCCCTATCATCTGACGGAGCTGCTGTACGCCTTTTTCATAACGGGTCTGAAAAATGACGCCCAGTTTTTTACCGGAAGCGGCTTCGGCAGCTTTCATAAGATCCGCGTCCTGAAGCGTGATGGCCACCGGTTTTTCCGTAAGGACATGCATTCCTGCCTGCAGGGCACGGACTGCCATGGGGGCATGCAGGTAATGGGGCAGGCAAAGGTGGACCACATCAATTCCTTTTTCCTGCAGCTCCTCGAAGCCGGTTCCGTAAGCGGAGCCGAAGGGGGCGGCAAAGGCCCGAGCCTTTTCAATATCTGTGTCTATGGCACAGACGAATTCTGCGATATCCGATAATTTCGGAAATGCGTTTGCATAGCAGGCGGAAATTCTTCCGCAGCCTATCAGGGCAATTCGAAGTTTTTTCATAAGGACTCCTGTCTGCGTGGCGAAGCACGTGTTTTAATGAAGCGGTTGCAGATGCATTCCCGCCTTTATTTTTGGCTTTTGGATGAAAGGGGTTCCGGCCTGCGGCCGGGCCGGCAGTTCTCCCAAGTTATCCGATAAAAAAGCTGCCTTTCATTGATCCCGTAAACTGATAGTGGATGTCAAAAAAGTACTTCATGGCGCCGTTATAGCAGGCGTAGGCATCCAGCCCGCTGTAGCGTATGCGCACGTTTTCCGTCATGCGGCGAAATCCGGTTTCCTGCAGGGACAGACGGATTTCCTCTAAAAAAACGGGGCCGAGGGTACAGGCGTTGCCGCCAAGGACTATCAGGCGCGGATGGACGAGGCAAATCAGGTTGGACAGGGCAAAGGAAAATTCCCGGGCCATTTTCCGTATCACCTGAATCGCTGTCTGGTCCCCATAAAGGGCGGCTCTCCCCAGGTCGGCATAGCCGATGGAGGGCAGGGAAAGAAGGGAGGAGGAGGTTCCTTCGGCATGAAGCCGTCCGGGCAGGGCTTCTTCCGAGAGAACCAGCTCCAGGCAGCCGTTATTCCCGCAGGGGCAGGGCGGACCCTGGGGGGAGATGCTGAAATGGCCGAATTGTGTATAGGAGGCGCAGGCCCTTCCCAGAAGCCTGTCCTGGATAAAGAGCGCCGCGCCGATTCCGCGGCTGAAGCGGATGAAGGCATAGTCCTTTTCCAGGATTGCGGTGTAAACCTTTTCCGCATAAGCGGCGCAGGCGGTGTCGTTGAGAACCGCTGCCGCGTAGGAGGAAAAGGTTTCCCGAAGAAGAGGAATCACGCCGGTCTCCCCCTGATCCTGCGCCAAAGAAATGGTAGTGGAGAAAACCGTTTCTTTTTCCGGATCAATCATGGCGGGCAGCACGAAGCAAATCCCGAGAAGCTGCGTACTGCGGATGAGCTTCAGCATCCTTTCCTCCAAAAAGGCATGGCAAAGCTCAGTATAGGAGTCCCCGGGCGTTCTGTAAAGTTCCTGCTGCAGGAGGGTGGAACCACAGATATCAATGAGCTGGGCGTGCACCCTTTTTTCCTCCCAGCCAAAAACAGCGATATAGTGGTTCCCGGAGCAAAGCTCCAGGCAGTTGGGCTTTCTGCCCACGCCAGCGCTGTCTCCGGTGCCGGAATCATACAGGAAGCCGCTTCCCGTCAGCTCATCGATAAGCGCTGAAACGGCAGTGCGGCTCAATCCTGTTTTCTTTGCAAGGGCGGCCCTGGAGATTCCGCGGTTTTCAAAAATGGAGTTGTAGAGCAGCTTCAGGTTGGTATTTTTAATGAGCTGCTGATTGACTAATTTCATGGGCACCTCTTTGGTGAATTGCGGCCATGCCGGCATGGCGGGCAGTGTATTATAGCAGTAGCTGTGATGACACAAAGCATATAATTGTTTATGGATAAGCATAATTGTTATCTCATATTACAATTGGAATTTTAACACACACAACAAAGAAAGGCAACGGATACGTTCTCATTGCGCAGTGATTTTAAATGGCTGGATGCCTGCAGCGGTTTAATTGTCAGAACTGTTTTAATTGTAGTGGAGAGAAAAATTTAGGCATGCAAAAGGGATTGACAAGTACATTGCAGAATGCTATCTTGAATTTGTAAGATGATATTACTAATTAAGACTGCAAAACAGGGAAGGGAAAAAAGAGAAGCCGGAAGATGCGTACTGCCAGTCTGTGTAACAGGCATGGGCATCAATTCGCGCAGACAGGAGGAGTCATGAAAATTGGATTAATTGGTTGCGGGGGCATGGGAACCACACATAATCTGTCCCTGAAAGCATTATCCGGGAAAATGGATGTGGAGGTAACGGCGCTTGCCGACTGCAGGCAGGAATTTCTGGAGCGGGCCGCAAAGCAGTGGCCGCAGGCAAAGACCTATGTCACAGGCAGGGAGCTGCTGGAAAATGAAGAACTGGATGCGGTACATATATGTCTTCCCAGCTATCTTCATGCGGAACATGCCGTTTTAGCCATGGAAAAGGGCATGCATGTTTTTTGCGAAAAGCCGGTCTGCCTTACGGCGGAGGAGGGCAGGAGGCTGCTTGAGGTGCAGAAGAAAACCGGTGTCAGCGTGATGGTAGGGCAGGTGGTGCGCTCCTTTGATGAATACCGTTATCTGAAGGATGTATATGATAACAAAACCTACGGGAAATTAAAGTCCATCGTAATGCAACGTATCAGCGGAGATACGAAGTGGGGCTTTGAGGACTGGTTCCATGATGAGAAAAAGAGCGGCAGCGTGATACTGGATTTGCATATCCATGATCTGGATTTCCTGCGGTATATGCTGGGAGAGCCGGATTCCTTTGAGGTAAAGGCAACTGCTTTTGACAGCGGCATGGTAAACCAGGTGCTTGTTTCCTACCAGTTCGGGGATGTTTTTGCCACGGCGGAGGGTATATGGGATGTATGCACACAGCTTCCCTTCGATCCGTCCTTCCGTGCCTGCTTTGAAGAAGCAACGGTAATATTCCAGGGCAGGAGCAATCCTTCCCTGACGGTCTGGCACAAAGGCGGGGAGGTCAGCCACCCGCAGCTTGCGCCTGAGTTTACCATGCATGATACCTCAGCCGGAATCAATATATCTGACTTGGGGCCTTACTATACGGAAATTAAATACTTTTATGACTGCCTGAAGCAGGGAAAAGAGATCGAAAGGGCGCCGCTTTCGGAGGGCATAAAATCTGTGCTGCTGGGGCTGGAGGAACTGAAGGCGGCTAAAAAATATCTGGAGGAAAACAGAAGGAGGGCATAGGCAAATGCGTGTAGGCGTGGTGGTAGGTTTACATAAGGATACGGATTTAAAGGAAAAGTTCAGCGAACTGCGGGAAATGGGAATGGAAAGCTGCCAGCTTGTGTGCTGGGACAGGACGCTTCTGAATGAGGAGACGGCAGCCCTTGTAAAACAGGCGGTTGAGGAAGAAAAGATTGACATCACAGCTTTCTGGTGCGGCTGGGAAGGCCCCAGGACCTGGAATTTTTATGAAGGGCAGGAAACGCTCGGCCTGGTGCCTGCGGCATTCCGGTTCCAGAGGCTGCAGATGCTGATGGAGGGCTCTGATTTTGCAAAGCTGATCGGTGTGAAGAATCTGGTAACGCATGTGGGATATATGCCGGAAAATCCATATGATCCGAATTATCAGGGCGTGATCATATGTCTGAAGGAGCTTGCTGCAAAATGCAGGGAAAACGGACAGAATTTTCTGTTTGAAACCGGCCAGGAAACTCCTGTCACGCTGAAAAGGGCAATTCAGGATATCGGCCTTGATAACGTGGGCGTGAATCTGGATCCGGCCAATCTGCTCATGTACGGTAAAGGAAATCCGGTAGATGCGCTGGATGTGTTCGGAGAGTATGTCCTTGGCATCCACGGCAAGGACGGCTGCTATCCCACGGACGGCCATGAGCTGGGGGCGGAGATGCCCTTGGGCCAGGGAAGGGTGAATTACCCGGCCTTTATCAGAAAGCTGAAGGAAATCGGCTATGAAGGCGATATCACGATAGAACGGGAAATATCCGGTGAGGAACAGAAGAAGGATATTTTGATGGGGAAGAAGCTGCTGGAGGATTTGATAGCAGCGGAATAAATGAACGCGGCATGAAAGAGGATAAAAAAGCTTCTTTCGTGCCGCGGCTTTTTTTATGTGAGGCTCCGGCTGCTTATAGGGCTGAAAGAAATAAAGACGGGAAAGAAGAGGGATTTGTGGAAAATTACTAAATTTGAAAGTGAAAATATGGATAAAGCAGCTATTGTAATCAACAAAAAAAGCTGTTACAGTAATAACGTAGTTGAAAACGTTTTCAAAATATGGTGATTGAATGAGTGCATCTATACATGATGTGGCAAAGAGAGCGGGAGTCTCTATTTCGACCGTTTCCAGAGTTATAAATCACTCTGCGGGAGTAAAGGAAAGCAAGACAGCCGCAGTTCTTGAAGCCATGGAATATTATAATTATCAGCCCAGCCAGTTCGGCCGGGGACTGGTAACAGGAAGCTCCCAGATTGTCGGGGTATATTCTCCGCTGCCGGGAGGAGGAATGTTTCAGGACGGCTATATGCTGGAATGCCTAAGGGGCATTGAATGCGCGCTGAGCAAAAGCCAATACAGCCTTCTTCTGATTGGTGAGGTCAATTCTTTTGAAAAAAATGAAAAAGCCGCGCCAGGTTTTCTGGATTATGTGAATCAGAAAAAAATAGACGGGCTGATCGTCCTGTCCGTACCGGAAAAAGGAGCGGTAACCAATGCGTTGGAAGCAGTAATGGCACAGGATTTCCCGGTCGGCTATATCGGTAAAAGATTCAGCGGCTGCGGAAACAATGTTTATGCCATGTATGAAGAATATATGCTGGATTCCATAAAGCGGCTACATCAGCAGGGACATGAAAACATCGTCCTCCTTACCAATGAATACCGGCTGCAGATCCATCGTATGCTCATAGAAAAATGTAAATTCCTGTACCCACAGATCAGGATTTCCCTTTTGCTGCTTCCGGATAAATTCTCCGCGGATATGCTTCAGGAAACGCTCGCAAAACAATTGCTGGAAAATCACTGTACCGGGCTTATATGTGAAATGATGGAATTTGTCCCGCAGCTTATCAGCATTCTCCATTATTCAGGTCTTGAAGTGCCGGAGGATATATCAGTTATAAGCGTGGAGCATGTGAAGGGACGGGGAGAGCAGATTATACCGGCTGTGAATGCATACTATGTACCGGCCATGGCAATGGGAGAAACTGTGGCGGAGTATGTGTTAGAGCAACTGAGTACCGGCAGGAAAGAGGTCAGACATCGTTGCTTCCAACCGGAATACCAAATAAGAGAGAGCGTAAAATGCTTAAATATATAAGCATTTTACTTATACAATATTTTGAAAACGTTTTCAAAAAAGGAGGATAATTATGAAAGCGATTATGGTAATGTACGATTCCCTGAATCGGGAGATGCTGGAACCGTACGGCTGCGACTGGACGCTGACGCCTAATTTCAGGCGGCTGGCTGAAAAGAGTGTGCAGTTTGAAAATTGTTATGTGGGAAGCATGCCCTGCATGCCGGCGCGAAGAGAACTGCATACGGGCCGTATTAATTTTTTCCACAGGAGCTGGGGGCCGATGGAGCCGTTTGATGACTCCATGCCGGAGCTGCTGAAAAGAGCGGGGATTTATACGCATTTGGTCAGCGATCATCAGCATTACTGGGAGGACGGCGGAGCAACATACCACAACAGATATTCCTCCTGGGAAATTTCCAGGGGCCAGGAAGGGGATTTGTGGAAAGCTGATTTAGGCTGTCAGTTTGACAAAGGAACGGTATTCGTCCACAAAAAGGAAATGCTCTCATATCCGCCGTACACCGCCATGCTTGTGCATGATGAAATTAACCGCAGGCATATGGATACGGAGGAAAAGACCTCTCAGGCGGTAACCTTTGCCAATGGACTGGAATTTATTGAGGCCAATCACGGGCAGGACAACTGGTTCCTTCAGATTGAGACCTTTGATCCACATGAGCCCTTTTATACTCTGCAGCAGGATAAGGATCTGTATCCTCACCATTTCCGGGGAGATGCGGAAATGGATGCCGACTGGCCGCCTTACTGTCCGGTGGCAGAGGATGAAGAAACGGTACAGCATGTAAGATATAACTATGCGGCGCTGGTATCCAAATGTGACCGTTATCTGGGGAAGGTTCTGGATATCATGGATAAATATGACCTGTGGGAGGATACTATGCTGATCGTAAATACGGATCATGGCTTCCTGCTTGGGGAACATGGCTGGTGGGGGAAAACCGCCATGCCGATATACAATGAAATCGCGCATACGCCGTTGTTTATATATGACCCGCGCAGGAAAGAACTGGCCGGCGTCCACAGGAATGCCATTGTACAGACCATCGATCTGGCTCCTACGCTGCTTGATTATTTCGGAGTGGAAATTCCAGAAGATATGGAAGGCAAGCCGCTTAAACAGGTCATGGACAGTGATGAACCTGTCCGGTCCTATGCCGTATTTGGCTATCACGGCAGCCAGGTAAATGTGACGGACGGCAGATATGTTTATATGCATTCTGCAGAAAGGCCTGAGCTTCCGGTATATGAGTACACACTGATGCCAACGCACATGCGCCAGATGTTCCAGCCGGATGAGCTTCAGAATATTGTGATGTCAGAGCCTTTTTCCTTTACTAAGGGATGCAGGGTGATGAGAATTGAAGCGAAAAATGTAATGGGTGATACTACTAAATTTGGTTCAGCGCTTTATGATCTTAAAATCGACCCACATCAGACGGCCCCGGTCAGTGATAAGGAGACAGAGGAAAGAATGAAGGGGTATATTGCGGAATATATGGAGAAAAACGATGCGCCGGAGGAACTGTATACGAGACTGGGGATAGTCCGGTAAGCAGAATGCAAATGTGTAGAGGGAGGGGGGAAGGATATGCACTTTCCACCTGCCCGGTTAGTAAGTGACAGGAGTCACATGAGCGCTTCGGAGCGCAAAGGAGAAAAAATATGGATAGCTTAAGAAAAGCAGGTAAATGGGAAATTGCAGGATACGCTTTTGGCGGCCTGGGGAGCAACATTGCATACATACTGGTCATGTCTTATCTGACCTATTTTTTGACGGATATTTATGGGATTTCAGCACTGGCTGTTTCAGGGCTTATGCTTGTGGCGCGTATTATTGATGCGGTGACGGATCCCATGATGGGAATGATATCGGACAGAACCCGTTCCAGGCTGGGACGGTATCGTCCCTATCTGATATACGGCGCTCCATTTCTGGGGCTTTCCATCTTCTTTTTATTCTGTACGCCGTCTTTGAGTCCTGTGGGGAAGATAGTATATGCCTATGCACTGTATATTATTTATTCCCTGCTGTCAACCGTCTGCAATATTCCATATCATGCGCTGACGCCTGTAATGAGCGGTGATCCGCAGCAAAGAACGACAATTGTCACATGCAAGCAGGCAATGACAATTCCGTCAACCCTGTTTGTGGGCGTACTGGCCCTTCCCATGGTAGGTCTGTTTGGCGGAGGAGAAGGCGGCTGGGCAAAATATGGCCTGTTCGTAGGCATTATTACGACCCTGTCCTTCTGGCTTTGTGCATGGGGAGCAAAAAAGAAGGATACAATGGACGTAATGCCGGCATCGAAGGAAAGAATACCTTTTGGTACCCAGATAAAGCTTATTTTTAAAAATAAGCCCCTGCTTATGCTATTAATCGCTTTCTCAACGGATCAGTTTGCAGGAGCGGCAGCGTCTGCGGTAAATGTATATTATTTTATCTATTTTCTTGGGAGGAAAGATTTGGTGGCGGCAGTCTCCATGTATACGCTGGCAGTAAACGTAGTGGCATTTCTTGTAATCCCATATTTATCAAAATTATGCGGGAAGAAAAGGCTGTACATGATCTCCACAGCGCTGGTTATCGTGCCTTATACTATTTTATATTTTATGCCCGCCAATATTCCAGCCATTATCTGCTTTATGGTGGCGGCCGCCGGACTGGCAACAATTACTGGTACATTAGGCTGGGCCATGCTTCCAGACTGTGTTGAATATGGTCAGTGGAAAATGGGCATCCGTGGAGAAGGGACAATTTCTGCTTCCCTGACATTTTCCAATAAAGTGGGAATGGCTCTTGGCGGTTCCGTTACCGGTATTATACTGGCGGCCACAGGTTATGTGGCGGGGCAGGAACAGACCGGGGCGGTTATTGAGGCTATCAAGGCTATGAAATTCCTGTTCCCGGTGGCGGGGTATATCTGTTCTCTGATTTCTATGAGTTTTTATTGTATTACGGATAAATACTTCAATCAGATGATAGAGGATATGAAAAACGGAATAGAAGCGGAAAATTCTGTTTTGACAAAAGCACAGAATTAGCAGGCTGGCAGATATGATGTGAGGGACAGGAAGTTCACATCATTCCCGGTAAATATATCTGACCGCATAAATGCAGTTGCCAAAGTCAGATAACGGTACAAGCGAGTCCGAAGGGTTCATGGGATCCATGCACCGGAATTCTTTTCCGTCACTGTTTACGATAAGTACATAATGAAAGCTGCCGGAACCGTTTACGCGGACCCGTACGATGGGGAATATGCGTTTTGCCAGAAGATTTTCCAGCGTTTTTCCGGTGATGCCGTCTGCGCCCTGCCTTACGGCTGTGACGTTCAGGACGTTTTCCAGCGGCTCCCATTGGATATTGCCTTCATTATCATACACATGCTCTTTGGATAAAAACATATTTAAGGCGCCCGGATCGATACTGTCCGCGGCGCCTGTTATTGTTTCAGGCGTGATTCCCTCATACTGCAGCGCTGCTGCAAGGCAGGTGGTGAGGCAGCCGGAGGACTTCATGGTATAGGAAGATGAGCCGAGAAAATCCTCCGCCCAGGCAGGATCGCTTTGCAGATAACAGATGATATCGGAAGAACCTGCGGCATGGGATGCGCGGACCAGGACGCTGCCATGCTGGCGGGACATGTCAAAGAACAGGGCCCCGGCGGCCAGGATTATCAATAGTACGGTCAGGGCATATAAGTGTTTTTTCTTCATTTTACTCCCATCTGCCTGATCCGGCGGGCTTATAAAGCAGGTGGATCAAGGCATTTTCCTTTCGGCCCGTCAAATTGCTGTTTGCTATTGCTTTCCGTTTGATTTTTCGTTCCGCACAGGGCAGGAACGGCTTATTCTTTATGAATAAAGTATATTCAGTATACGCGTACTTTTTTCCTGCTGTCAATCTGCCGTATTATTGACATCTGCCGTATTATGTAATCTGCTGTATTGCCATATTGCAGAAGCCACTATATTGCGTATTCCTAAATCTCCAGTATTGCGATAATTCAGCGGCAGCTCCACCGTTGTTACTGCGCATGGAATGAATAGCGGCTTTTAGGCCACACCCTATTAAATTTATCAGAATTTGTTTCCAAGATAGAAATATACGTTCATATGAGGTATGATGATAAAAAGAGGAGCTTAAGCTGCGGAGGAGGGACGGACCGCGGCCGGTGCTCCGGAATAGATGGTGGCTGCCTATGAATTTACAGAAGTTCTTGTTGCTTGCAGCAGCGGCGGTGCTGACGGCTGCTTTCGGTCAGCATTATTTTCGGAATAATACAAAAAAAGAAAAACAGGTGCTGGTATTCAAGGCGCTGGCTACGGCCATGCCGGTTATGCTGGCATTTTTGTATGCCCTGACAGCGCAGGAGGTGCACAGGACGCTTTCCCTGATGATTTTGGCAGGGGCTTTCCTGTGCATGACGGCGGATGTGCTGCTGGAGCTTTATTTCCTTTCGGGAGTTGTCTCCTTTGGGCTGGGGCATGTCTGTTTTATCGCGGCTTATATGCATCTGACACAGTTTCGCGGATACACGGTGCTGATATTTCTGCTGTTCTTTTTGCTCATGCTTTTGCTTCATGGGAAATTTCTGCCGCAGCCCGGCTGGCAGATGATACTTATGATAGGTTATGCGGCGCTTCTTTCCGCCATGTCGGCGATGGCTGTGACGGCGGCGGTTCAGCTGGGCAGCCCGGCCGGGTATCTGACGGCAGCAGGAGGAATCTGTTTTTATATATCCGATAATATTCTGGGCTTCCGCCTGCTGCACGAAACGAAATCCCGTGTTTTGAGCGGGGTGCTTTTGACGCTGTATTATTCGGCGGTATATCTGATTGCAGCCGCAATGTATTTTCTGTGAGCAGGGAGGAAAAGAGAGGTGCTTACGGCAAAAGAGAAAGCCGCCATGGAATTAAAGAGGAATACCAGGCAGCGTTTTGCGGAAGAATAAAAGGTATGCGGACAGAAAGGTTTAAAAGTTTATACCCCAGGCAGAAACCAGATAATGGTTGCTGCCTGTTTTTTGTGAATTGATAAAAATATCTGGCATCGTTATTTCGGCTGGGAATACAGGCGGCGTTTTTTATAGCTGTCTATGAACCAATCGGTCTGGCGGCCACCAACCGAACGCAAAATATGCAATGTTTTTACCTCCTAAAACACAATTAATACATAGACTATGCGATTTAATTACGTTATACTCAGAAAAGTAAAGAAACGATCAGTTATGTAAAATCTTAGGCCGTTCTGTAAGAAGCCGGCCGGTTGACTGGCTTTTACGGTATTCCGAAGGAGACTCGTTGCAGAACTTATGGAAGACCCGGTTGAACTGTGAAAAGCTGGTGAAGCCGCAGGCGGAAGAAATATCTGTAATCTTGTCTTCCGTATTGAGCAGCAGGAACTGACAGTTGCGGATGCGTACCAGGTGGATGTATTGGGTAATGGTATAGCCGGTGACTTCCTTAAATTGATGGGACAGATAAAAGGGATCCATGTAGATGCTTTTGGCAAGTTCCTCCAGGGTGAGGTTGTCCATGTAATGGGTATGGATATAATTGGCTACGGTATATATTCGTTCGGACAGGCGATCCTCCGGGTTCTCTGTCTTGTAGATATTGCAGTCCTGGAAGTCCTTCAGGTAATACAGGAACTGGGTAAAAAGGCTGTGTACCATGAGCTCATAGGCGCCGGTCATTTCCTGGGAGCCGGCCTGGTGGGACAACGCTACGATTTCATTCAGGATCCGAACCAGAACCTCCTGTTGGGCTTCCGGAAAACGGAAGATAGGCACGGGCTCATGAAAAGGCGTTAAAAGATTTTCGTAGGTGTCTTTGAAACCATAGCCATCGTCGCGGTACATAAAGGTGATGACCAGTCTCTTGGAGGGCGTTTCACTGGGATAAAAGGACTTATGCAGGCGGGAAGGCTCCAGCAGAACGAAATCATTGGTTCGGATTCTGTAGGGGATACCCTCGATGAAATGTGTGGCCATTGGGCTTAACAGTATATGGATTTCGTAATAGGAATGAAGATGCTCAAATTCCATGTTCTTTTCCGTAGAACGGACGTCGAAATCAAAAAAATAAAATAGAGAATTTTCAATATCGTTGACAATGATAAAATGTTTTTCTTCATATTCAATTGTCTGAGGCATGGATAACGTACCTTCTTTCTGCCGTGCCGGCATTTAGCCAATTCTTTCACAATTATATTATAGCAGGGCAAATGCCAAATGGCAAGTAATATGAAAAATACAGCAGGTTATTGTTCAGATAAAGGTTACTGTTCACTCAGTACTGTGCATTTACTGCACAGTACGTAAGAAAGTGATTCAAGAGTGCATAAATCCCATCGCCGCAGGCGATTTTTAATGGATTTATGCAGTTACTGGTCACGGAGTGAACAGTAACAGATAAAGGCAGGAGGATAAAGGAATGTTACAGGAAGTTGACAGAAAGCTTCAGCAGCTGATAGGAGCCTTTTCGGAGATCTTATATGAGGATGATGAAATATTCATGGAGAATATGCGCCGGAAAAAGAACCTTCCTGAGGAAGAACTGCAAAAATACGCGCACTGGGAATGGACACAGGGAGTAGGACTTTACGGCATCTGGAAATTGTTTGCCGCTTCCGGCGAGAAAAAATATCTGGAAATGCTGACCCGGTATTATGACAGACAGCTGCAGGTAGGCTTTCCGCAGTGCAATGTGAATACGGCCGCTCCTTATCTGACCCTCTCCTATCTGGCGGAATACCTGCAGAGTGAGACTTACCTGCAGCCCTGCCGGGAAGCCGCGGAATGGATTATGTACGAAATGCCCAGAACCTCGGAAGGCGGGATACAGCATATGACCTCCGATGATGTCAATGAGCAGGAGCTTTGGGACGATACCCTGGTGATGACCGTACTTTTCCTGGCCAATATGGGAAGAATCCTGGATCGGGAGGACTACAGGAACGAGGCCCAGTATCAGTTTCTGCTGCATATGAAATACCTGCAGGATCCGGTCAGCGGCTTCTGGTACCATGGCTGGACCTTTCTGGAAAGAAACCACTTTGCAGGGGCTTTCTGGGGGCGGGGGAACTGCTGGATTACAATTGCAATTCCGGAGCTGCTTGACAGCATAGCCTGTTCCGAGCCTGTGGCGCGTATTTTACAGGAGGCCCTCAGAAATCAGGTGGAAGCTCTGGCGGGGTATCAGTCGGACAGCGGTATGTGGCACACGCTGCTGGATGATCCGGAATCCTACGAGGAGGCCAGCGCAACCTGTGGCTTTGCCTATGGAATCCTGCGGGGAGTGCATTGCGGGCTTCTGGAGGAAAAGTGGCTGGGGACGGCGGAACGGGCGCTGAAGCCTGTTTTATCCCTGATATCGGAGGAGGGAATTCTGGGACAGGTATCCTATGGAACACCTATGGGAAGGGAAAACAGGGATTTCTACAAGGAAATTCCGTTGAAGCCCATGCCTTACGGACAGGCGCTGGCTATTTTATTCCTGGTGGAATGGAAAAAATTAAGAGCAGATGACGAAGTGACTGAATAGTTACCGGATTTATCAAAACAACAGGAGGACATATGAAAGGGAAGAACACACCGTCTCGGGCGGACAGGAAAAAAACAAATGCAAAACTCTACCTGAGAAATAACTGGCAGCTGTATGCCATGCTGCTGATTCCCGTCATCTACATGATTTTGTTTAAGTACAAACCCATGTTGGGCGTGGTCGTAGCGTTTAAAAAGTTCAATATTTTCCAGGGTATCTGGAACAGTCCGTGGATTGGACTGGCACATTTTAAGGAAGCCTTTACTTCCCGTGATTTCTGGGATGCCTTGAAAAACACCCTGATACTGAATATGGGAGATTTGATTATCGGCTTTCCCATCCCTATATTTCTGGCAGTTTTCCTGAATGAGCTGCGCAGCGGCAGGGTGCGTAAGGTGACGCAGACATTGCTGTATCTGCCAAATTTCCTGTCCTGGGTTATTATTTCAGGTATTGTTACCCAGCTGTTTGCCAATACCGGTATGGTGAACAACATCGCAAACGCCCTGGGCACTGAAAGTATCCCGTTTTTGAGCAACAGCGGAATATGGCGGTTTGTGTACTGGTTTTCCGGCGTATGGCAGGGCGCAGGCTATTCTCTTATCGTTTACCTGGCGGCCTTGATGGCTACGGATGCTTCCCTGGGAGAGGCTGCTTACATAGACGGCGCTACACGCCTGCAGCGTATCTGGTATGTGACGCTGCCGCAGATTTCTTCCACGATAACCGTCCTGCTGATTATGCAGATTGGCAAGCTGGTGTCCATCAGCTTTGACAGGCCTTATCTGATGGGAAATACCATGGTGCGTGATGCATCCAGTGTAATCAGCACTTATGTATATTCCATTGGTCTGGCATCAGGGCGGTTTGACTTTGCTACGGCGGTGGGACTTTTCCAGACAGTGGTAGGAGTCGTGCTGGTACTGTCGGCCAACTGGGTGATTAAGAAGATGGGACAGGAGGGGATTGTGTAATGAACAGCGGAATTAACAGCAGAACAGAAAAATTATTCCAGTTCTTCTGGACGGCATTTTTTATCCTGATAACGGTAATCGCGATGATTCCAATTCTGCGGGTTATCTCCGTATCCTTCAGCTCCAAGGATGCGATTACGGCAGGCAGGGTTTTTGTATTCCCGGTAGGCTTTAATACGGAAGCCTATACCAAGGCGCTGCAGAGCGGAAGCTTCGTACGTGCATTTGGCTATTCCATCGTACTGATGCTGGGTTCTACGGCAGTGAACCTTCTGATGACCGTGCTGGCGGCATATCCGCTCTCCAAGAAAGGCTTAAAGGGCGGCGGCCTCATCATGACCCTGTTTGTACTGACCATGTATCTGAATCCGGGCATCATCCCTGAATATTTGAACGTAAGAAGCTTTGGCATGATCGATACGGTATGGGCTTTGATAATTCCGGGAGCGCTGAGTGCCTACAACATGATTATCATGTGCAATTCCTTCCGCGGGATTGATTCCGCCATCTATGACGCGGCAAAGATAGACGGCTGCAGCCAGCTTACCACGCTGACAAAAGTGGCGCTTCCGCTGGTATACCCCACAATGGCGACCCTGGGACTGTTCTATGCGGTGGGCCGGTGGAACGGGATCAGTGATGTATTGTACTACATAAATTCTTCATCGCTTTATACCGTTCAGATGGTATTGAAGCAGTTTGTGGAAGCGGTGAACGTATCCGTAGAGGAAGGTATGACTACAAACCTGATAGCGGAAAATATCAAGGCGGCAAGTATTGTGATTTCCATGCTTCCCATGTTGGTGGTATATCCGTTTGTACAGAAATTCTTCACTAAAGGCATCATGATCGGGGCTGTAAAGGGGTAACCGGTAAGGTCCGGAAAAACCGATGTACGGCTCCGGAGAGGTGATATGGTTTTGTTAAACTATATCCGGCGGAAAATCCGGATATTTTTAAGAAATATAGAAGCACGAAAAATTTTAAATGGAGGAACAGCTATGAAGAGAAAAGGTATTTTTAAGAAGACACTGGCAGTTGCCCTTGCCGCTGCAATGACTTTGGCAATGGCAGGCTGCGGCGGAAAAGAGACAGGAGCCGGCACGGCGGACGGAGGCAGCGCCCAGACAGCCGCTTCCGGCACAGAGGCGGCAGCCGGAACAGATACTGCGGAAAAAGGAAAAGAGGTTACCATCCGCGTGATGGCATGGGACAGAGGAAATGCGGCGCCCGGGACAACCACGGAGAATAACGCTCTGACTCAGTGGATCCAGGAGCAGGTAAAGGAACTGTATAATATTAATGTGGAATATGTTTCCGTTCCCCGTTCGGAATCCGATGACAAGCTGAATATCATGATGTCCGGCGGAACTGCCCCGGATATTGTATTTACCTATGATCAGACCCTGTTCTACAGCTATGCCAACAGCGGCGCGCTTCATGAACTGACTGACGTTTATAATCAGTATGGATCTAATATCCAGAAGTTCTGCGCTGAAGCCCAGGATATCAGTGTAATGGAGAATAAGAAATATGCCGTGATGAAGCAGAGAGGTACTGAGGAACCCCGCCACATGGCATACATCAGAAAAGACTGGCTGGACGAGCTTGGCATGGAAATGCCCACTACGAAAGAGGAACTTGGCAAATATCTCTATGCTGTAAAAGAAAAAAATCTGGGAGGCGACACCACTATCCCCTGGGCTATGAGCGGCCGGAATGATACCGAGAAGATGTACCTGAATTTCCTTGGTTCCTATGTGGATCTGCCGGATGACCGTACAGCCTATATCTATAATGAATGGTATATGTCGGTGGCTCCCGGTGCGGAGGAAGGCCTGAAGCAGCTGAACCAATGGTACAATGACGGCCTGATCACCAAAGATTTCCCTACCGATACGGCTGAAGATGTATATATGGCGGCAATTTCCAACGGCAGCGTGGGCTTCGTCCTGGACGACCCTTATCATCCTCATGCAAGCTTTGAAATACTGAACAATGCATTAGGTCATGAGACCTTCGTACCCATTCAGTGCTTTGATCTGCCGGATGGAAGCTACAGAAATCCTTTTGAGTACCGTTATGCCATGTTTGTAATGATTCCCACCACCACAAGTGATGAGAAGGTGGAAGCCTGCATGAAGTATCTGAACTGGATGGCTGACCCTGAAGTGGCTGTCAAAATACGTTATACACCGGATTACAAGACAGATGATCTTGGTGTGGCAGTAGAGCCTGCCGAGGCTGAAAAGAACGAAAAAGGTTATCCTGGCACCTGTGATGACTGGTGCATCATGAACCTGAACTTTGAGTGGGCCAATGATCCCGAGGTGCTGGCGCAGACCTCCTTCAACAACCAGGCCACCCAGTGGGCAAGCCTTGAATGGTATCAGAGTATCCAGACAGTGAAGGAAGTAGGAAAGTTCCGTTTCCCTGTATTCTCCTACATAGCAGAGGATGAGCAGACCTACGGCACGGATGTTAAGACCCGTATGATTGAGTTTGTATATCGCTGTATCGTAGCGCCCGCAGATCAGTTTGAGGCTACCTATGAGTCAGGCCGTAACGAGCTGGTAAATGCAGGTTTGCAGAAAATCCTGGACGGAAGAGCAGAATACTTTGACAGCCAGAACTAGAGTGCGTTAATATGGAAGGCGAAGGCTGGATGCACCGAAATTTATAGTTATTGATAAGCAGAATAAGCCTGTTACTCCGGTAGCAGGCTTTTTCTCAGGTAATCAATTGATTTCCTGAGCCATGAGCGGCTCCGGGGATAAAATAATATGCTTAAGCCACACTTCTTTGTACCTGAGCAAAGGGAAAGGAATGAACGAGAATGGAAAAACATTATGAAATAATTTTAAGGGATACCGAGGAACGGGTATTCAGCCGTCTGCGGTCGCAGGAGCTGGATGAAAAAAGCCCCTGTTACGGAGGCTTTTATGACAGGGATCGGATGGTCCAGGCTAAATATACGATTATCTGCGTGGAGCCCATGATCACGCTGTATTGTAATCCGGACAGCCGCTATTACCGCAACTCCCTGCTGGCGCAGCGGGCAGAACTGGGGCTTTCCTATATCCGCAGCGTGCAGCACGAAAACGGACTTTTTGACTATGTTACCTGTAACTTCTTCTCAGCGCCGGATACGGCTTTCTGCATTGGTTTCTTTATCCCGGTGTATGAGTATCTGCAAAAGCTTGGGAATCGCACCGAACAGGAAGAGATTTTTTTACAGAAGGTGGGGGAAATTGTACATGACGGCGCATATGGCCTGCTGGAGGGCGGCTTCCATACGCCCAACCACCGTTGGGCAATTGCTTCTTCACTGGCGAAATGCGGGGTGCTTTTCAATGATAAAAAGCTGTCGGAAAGCGCGGGTATTTACCTGATAGAGGGGATTGACTGCAATGCCGACGGTGAGTTCGCAGAGAAATCCGCCGGCAATTATAACAGCGTTAATAACGATGCCATGCTGATGCTTTCCGACGCCACTGGAGACGCCCAATACGAGCAGCATACCATCCGCAACCTTCATATGATGCTTACCTACTGGGAGCCGGACGGAAGTATTTTCACTGCCAATTCCACCCGTTTCGACAAAGACAGGCTGGTATATCCATTGAGCTATTACATAGAGTATCTGGCCATGGGCATGAAATATGACATTCCGGAATTTCTCGGGATGTGCAACACTATTTTTGACATCATTGAGGAAAAAAAGATTTCCTCGCCGGAATGCCTGATTTATCTGATGCTGCACCCCGAATATCGAAGCTTTGAGTATGCGGGACGCTATGAACAGCCGGATTTCGTCCGGTTTTATGAGGATTCCGGAATACTGCGGGCCAGGAAGGGGCACTACAGCTACACGGTGATGCGGGAGAAGTCCAATTTTCTCTATTTCCATAACGGAACCAGCAAGCTGGAGATGAAGGTGGCGGGAAGCTTCTGCGAGCACAGGGCGTTTAAGGCGGAAACGATGGAAATCCTGCCTGGCGGCACGGCCCATCTCCATCAGACCATGAGGGGCTGGTACTACCTGCCTTTTGAAGAAAAGCCGGAAACCAGCGACTGGTGGAAGATGGATCAGAGCAAGAGGAAAAAGAAGCTGGGACCGGATATGGAGATCGATGTGTATGTGGAGCCTGCGGAGGGCGGCATAGACGTGCGTGTGGTAACAGAGGGAGTGCAGGGAGCGCCCTGGAGAGTGGAGCTGGCCTTTTCCGGCATTGATTATATGGCAAGCGAGCATGTGATGCTTCCGGTGAACGGCAGTGAGGTGTTGGTAATCAAGGATCCGGAGCTGGAGGCCTACAATGAAAAGGACAGCCTGTTAATCGGGCCGGGATTTGGAGAGCATCGTTTTACAGAGGGGAAGGAGGACAGTGAAACCAAGACCCCGGGAGCTGTTACGGTATATTTCACTGATTATACTGCCTTCGACCATACGATCCGCATCCGTAACCGCAGGGATCTGGAGGAAAAACTGCTGGCGGGGCGGTAAGGGCGGCCAGGAAAATGGAAAGAGAAAATTATGAATGACAAAAAAATAAAAAAAAGAATATTGATGGCCTTTATCGGCGTCATCGTCAGCGGACTGGCGGTGGGATTATTCCGGAACGCCCGGTTTGGGACGGATCCATTTCAGGTGTTTGTGAATGGAATCAGCAACAAGGTTACATTTATGGACTTCGGGACGCTGTATATGCTGATAAACCTGTTGATGCTGCTGCTTATTTTTCTCCTGAATAAACATCATATCGGGATATCCACTTTTGTGAACATTTTCCTGCTGGGATACGTGGTACAGTTTTCGGACAACGTGGTGGCAGGCCTGGTGGGGGACAGTCCGTCCATGCCGGTGCGGATTGCGCTGCTGGCAGCAGGACTGGTAATCCTCTGCTTTGCATCGGCCATGTACTTTACGGCGGATCTGGGAGTATCCACCTATGATGCCGTGTCCCTGATTCTGACGGAACGGAAGCTGGGAAAATTCCGGTATCTGCGGATTACCACGGATGTGATCTGCGTTATTGTGGGATTTGCCCTGGGAGCGGTAGTGGGGGTGGGAACGGTAGTGACGGCGTTCTTTATGGGACCGCTGATAGACTTTTTTAATATTCACGTCGCGCGGCCGTTTTTGTATGGAAAGGAAAATAAACAGTAGCTGCGAGAAAAAAGAACAATTGTAATATACAAAAAAATGCCTGTCATCCGGGAGCTGATTCTTCCGGATGACAGGCGTTTTTTATACTGACATGATTTCTTCTGTGGAGATTACAGCGTTCAGAGGATTAAACGGTTACAGATACTTCCGGTACGGCTCCTCCGAAGCATCCAGGAAACAGACACCCACGAGTCCGCGTCCCGTATGGGCGCCGATGGCACAGCCTACAACCGATACCATAATATCTGCGGGATGCAGTTTTTCCCGGAGCAGGTCCAGGACGAAATCCATGGCCTCCTCATCCTCGCCGTGGCAGACGGAAAACAGCTGTTTTTCGATTTCAACGCCGTTTTCCTGGGCATATTCCACCAGGCTTTTCAGGGATTTCTTGTGCCCGCGCACCGTTTTCAGGACCTGCAGGCTCCCTGCTTCGTCCACAATCAGCACCGGCTTCATATCCAGCGCTTCCGCCAGATTACCCTTCCATTTGGAAAGCCTGCCGCCTTTAATCAGATAGGCAAGCGTATTTACCGTAAACACATGCCGGATGTGCCTGCGGTAGAATTCGGCGGCTTCCAGCAGCGTCTCCTTGGAGGCGCCGTTCTCAAGCATGGTCAGCAGCTTGACCACCAGAAGGCCGAAGCCTGCGGAGGCGCAGAGGGAATCGATAATGGTCAGATCAAAATCGGGGTATTCCTCCAGTACATTGGCCTTTGCCAGATTGGCGGCATTAAAGGTGCCCGCGATTCCGGTGGAAAAGCAGAGATATATCACACTGTCCCCGTTTTTGGCATAGGGGGTAAAGGCTTCCTCAAACATGGCCGGGTTGATGTGGTAGGTTTTCACATCGCGGCTGGTATCGTCCAGTATATTGTAAAATTCCCTGGAATGGATGGTCTGGCCGTCAAGATAATCCACCTCATCAATGACCACCGGAGTGGGTATGACATGAAGCTGATAGCGGCGGATGACTTCCTCCGTCAGGTCAGAGGCGGAGTCCGTGATTATTTTAAGCATAAAGTCTCCTTGTTGTTTTTATATTGGTCAGTGAACCTGTCCCATCTGATCCAGCAGCTGGATTTTGATATGATACAGCTTGGAGGAAAGATCCACATATACCTGGTGAGGGTTGACAAGACGTCTCGTTTCATCCCAGAGCGTGTCCAGCTCCTTCTGACAGTATTCCCTGATTTCCATAACACTGGGAGAGGTGTAGACACATTTCCCATCCAGGAAAACGGGAACCATCAGTTCACGCATGGTATAGGTACCGGGCTCCAGCAGCGTCTTTTTCCACGGCTCCAGGGGATCGAAGAGGAGAAGAGGCTCATTCTCGTCAAAAACCTCATCCTCCAGGGCGATGAGATCCGCCTTGATTTTTCCTGATTCCTTTTCATAGATGCGGTGAATTACCTTATTGCCCGGATTGGTGATTTTTTCTGAATTTTCAGAAAGCTTTATTTTGGGGATGAAGTTCCCGTTCTCATCCATAATGGCGGCAAGCTTGTACACGCCGCCGAAGGAAGGCCAGTTCTTGGAGGTGATCATATGGGTGCCCACACCCCAGGAGGTAACCTTGCAGCCCTGTGCCTTCAGGCTGTCGATCAGGTATTCATCCAGATCGTTGGAGGCGGAGATGACGGCGTCCGGGAAGCCTGCCTCATCCAGCATCTTCCTTGCTTTCTTGGAAAGATACGCCAGGTCGCCGCTGTCCAGGCGGATTCCGTAGAAGGTCAGCGGAATGCCCGCCTCACGCATTTCCGTAAATACGCGGATGGCATTGGGAACGCCGGATTTCAGGGTATCATAGGTATCTACCAGCAGGATGCAGGCGCCGGGATACATGTCCGCATATACCTTGAAGGCGGTGTATTCATCCGGGAAGCTCATGATCCAGCTGTGGGCATGCGTGCCCTTCACGGGTACATCAAACATCTGTCCGGCAAGCACGTTGCTGGTGCCGATGCAGCCGCCGATCATAGCGGCCCTTGCGCCGTAAATGCCGGCGTCAGGCCCCTGCGCGCGGCGGAGGCCGAATTCCATGATTCCGTCGCCGCGGGCCGCATAGCATACCCTGGACGTCTTGGTGGCGATGAGGCTCTGGTGGTTGATAATATTCAGAATAGCGGTTTCAATCAGCTGCGCTTCCATAATAGGAGCGATGACTTTAATCATTGGTTCCCTGGGGAACATGATGCTTCCTTCCGGAATTGCATAGATGCTTCCGGAAAATTTGAAATTTTGCAGATATTCAAGGAAGTCGTCCTCAAAAATTCCCAGACCTTTCAGATAGGTAATTTCATCATTATCGAAATGCAGGTTTTCCACATATTCGATAACCTGTGCAAGCCCTGCGCAGATGGCGTATCCGGATTCCATCGGGTTATTCCGGTAAAAGGCGTCAAAAATTACCGTTTCATTACGGTCCATGTTCTTAAAGTAGCCCTGCATCATCGTCAGTTCGTAAAGATCGGTCATGAGGGTAAGATTCCGCGTTTTCATGGTTTCTCCTCCGCTTTCAGCATTATGGGTTCAGACACGGGACGGCGGATGAAGGGCTGTCCCCTGCCTGTATAGGAATGTATTAAATTACACATATCATACGCGTAATTACCCAAGAAAGCAAGATTTTTTCGCGAGGGGGCCGCCCGTGGAGGAAACCGGTGTGCCGGC